>JAYTHH010000161.1:0-5524 GCA_043732745.1 Rhodospirillales bacterium | reverse complement strand
TGTCGAAGCGGCTTGAGATGCGCAGCGCCGCTATGGGCAATAGCTGGATCGATGTCGCCGTCTATCCGATCTCCAATGGTGGGATCGTGGTCTACATGAAGAACATCGATTGGCGAAAGCAGCTGGAAGCCGATCTGGCAGCGGCGCTGAAGAAATTGCGCGACCAGCTCGCCGAGAAGGAGTTGCTGATGCTGGAAACGCATCATCGCGTGAAGAACAGCCTGCAGATGGTCCAGAGCCTGCTCACCCTGCAGTCACGCAACATCGCTGACCCCGACATCGCCCAAAAGGTGGTGGAAAGTGCTGCACGGGTGCGCATCTTCGGCGCGCTGCACGAAACCCTGTATCGCATCGCAGCCGGTGCCCATGTGGACATGGCCGACTATCTTGAGATCATCGTTGCCGATCTCAACTCCGGAATGGGCGCCACGCTAGAGGGGCGACCGATCCGAATAGATGCCCAACCGCTGAGCTGGCCATCGGCCGATGTCACAATCGTCGGCCTGGTGCTCACCGAACTCGTCACCAACGCCTTGAAATACGGCGCCGGGGCCGTCGATGTCCATCTGCGTGTGGACGCCGGTGACGCGGTGTTGACCGTCTCTGACGAGGGTAGGTCCCTGCCGTAGAATTTCGATCCGGCGAAGGCAAGCGGTCTGGGCATGCGTTTGATTTCACGCCTGCTGCGCGATCGCGGAGGCCTGCTTGGGGTCGACCGTTCGAAGCCAACCACCAGCTTCCGCGTGACGCTGAACGCGCAGACCGCTTCGGTATCTACCTCGTAATCAGGTCGGAGGCGGCAGTGGCGGCAAGCCGTTCTGATACGCGGGCGCAGATTGTGGTGCTGGCTGGCCGGAGAACGGCTGTGTCGGCACCGACTGCACCGGTGCGTTGGCCGGCGGCGGTGGCGGTGGCGGCGCGTTCGCGAAAGGTTGGGTCGGATTGCTCGATACCAGACTTGTCCTGCAATCGTTGAACGCGTCGATGGCGCGTCCGCTGCCGGACAGGCCGCCGGTCCATACCGGCTCATTGCCGCTGGGAAAGTAGATCCGGATCTGAAGGCCGTTGCGCAGCGCGCGCATGAACGGCACCGACTGCTCGAAGCTCAGATGCGCCACCACGCGCCGCCCGTCGCCGACACCACGGGACGGCACGGCACCGTCACGGTCGAACTGCACCTGCAGGGGGATTTCCGTATTCGCCGGAATGGCCCAGCTATCTTTCTGCAACGATAGATCGATGCCGCCATTCTCGGAATACTGAGCGATATCGATCCTCCGCCCGTCGGCACCCACCGTCACAACCCCGCACACCCGACGCTGTTGCTCGTCTGTGCCGCCATAGGCCGACCACAGGCCGGAGCTGGACAGCGTCCGTGTCTCGGCATGCACCGTCGAGGCCGATACAGCCATAAGCAACGTTCCGAGCGTCAGCCAGCGTCGTGTCATGTCATGCGTCTCCCTAGACCTGTTCCGTGGTTAGCCGCTCGATCAATAGCGATACGGGCTCGGTGGTGGCGGCGCCTGGTAATAGGTCGGCGGCGGAGGCGGCGGCGTGGGTGTGGTGGCGGCACCGCCGACTGCACCGAGCGCACCGCCGAGAAGGGCGCCGGTCAGTGCGCCACGGCCACCGCCGGCGAGACCGCCGATCGCAGCGCCTGCGCCCGCACCAAGGGCACCGCCGCCGAGGGCGCGCTGGCCGGGGTCATATGGGTTCGTGCAAGCGGCCAGGGCACCGCATGTCGCAAGTCCCAGTACTGCTGTTCTGATCATCTTCATCGTTGTCACCCTCAACGCCGCCGGGCAGATCACCCAGTTCGGCAAGTTCTATCGCTTTTGAAACGCTGCCGATTAGGCATCGTTCCCGCTGAGCACAAACGGGGTGTTCCCGTTCAGTCCCACGGGAATAATCCCGATCAACGCAGCGGAATGCTCACGCCGAAATTGATGCTTGGCGCCACATAGACCGGTGCCGGGTAGTAAGGTTGTGGGCGATAGATCACCGGAGGGGGTGCGTAATAGACCGGCGGAGGCGCGTACAGCGGCGGGGCGTAATATACTGGAGGCGGCGCATAGGCGGGCCGGAAGAACAAACGCGGTCCGTCCCAGCCATAGCCACCACCTTGATAACCCCGGCCTTCATACCCTCGACCTTCGTACCCGCGACCTTCGTACCCGCGACCGCCGTATCCGCGACCCTCATGTCCGCGCCAGCCCTCGTGTCCGCCACCACCATGACGCCACTCGTCCGCCTTCGCCGCCATCGGAACCAAAATCGTGGCGCCCAGAAGAGCTGCGCCGAGAAGGGTCGACCGTTTCATCTTCCTGCTCCTTTAACACTGCTAAAACGAGTGCCAAATGAAATCGTTGCATTCAGACCAGACCGGAAGTTCCCGAGGCACCCTATTTCGATATCAAAACCATCGAGGTCGGAACGTTCGAACAGCCGTTGGCCACGATCATAAAATAGCGTCGGATTGCGGCGAAAAACCGGCGTGATGACGAGGTTGCCGACTTGTAACGCCGACGCTCCGGCGTGACGCAACGCGACACACCACCGGCACCTCGGCATGTGGATTCAATGCCTCAAAAGCTGGGGTTGCGGGTATCGCCCTTGGTGGTATCGGTCTCGATCCACTCGAACGCCTGTCCGGCTAGATGAAGGATCTGCGAAGCCTTCCAGCAATTGCCCGATCGCGTCATGCCACAGAACCTTGCTCATCGCAGTTCGCCCTTCGCCGTGCCCCACAAAACCTTGAACGCGCATCGCCACGCCGCGAAGTCCGCTTTAAGCTTTCGTCCCATGCAAGAAATCCATACCGCTCCCGATCCTATCACCGCCGAACTGTTCCGCAACGCGATCGTGGCGCTGGGCGACGAGATGGCGCTGACCATCTACCGCGCCGCTTATTCTGGTGTGCTGAAGAACATCATGGACTACAGCACCGCTATCTGTGACGCACAGGGGCGGCTGGTGGCGCAGGGGCTGTCCCTGCCCGGCCATCTCGCCTCGATCCCGCAGGCGCTGCAGGCCTGCCTGCGCCATTTCGGTGACGATATCGGCGAGGGCGATATTCTCATCATGAACGATCCCTATGAGGGCGGCATGCATCTGCCCGACATTTTCATCTTTCGGCCGTTCTTTGCGCCTGGCGAGGATCGCCTCTTCGCGCCTGGCGAGGATCGTCCGCTGGCCTGGGCCACCACGGTCTGCCATCACACCGATGTCGGTGGACGCGTCCCCGGCTCCAATGCGTCCGACAGCACCGAGATCTTTGCCGAGGGGCTGCGCATCCCGCCACTGAAGCTGCACGAGGCCGGCGTGCCGAATGCCACGCTGATCCGCATCATCGAGCGTAATGTGCGCCTGCCCGCCCGGGTGATGGGCGACCTGCGCGCCCAACTTGCCGCCTGCGAGATCGCCGTGCGCGGCCTGGCCGACCTCGCCCTACGCCACGGCCCTGCCCTGCTTCGCCTGCTGCTGGACGAGACGATGGACCATTCCGAGCGGCTGACGCGGCACTGCCTTTCCTTGCTGGCCGACGGCGAGGCGATGTTCACCGACTGGATCGACGACGACCAGATCGACGCCGGCGTGCCGATCAAACTCGTCTGCACGGTTCGTAAAACCGGCGATCGCATGGTGTTCGACTGGACCGGATCGAGCCCACAGGTGAAAGGCGCCATCAACAACACCTGGAGTTACACCGCCGGCGCCAGCTACTGCGCGGCCAAATGCGTGCTGTCGATCAACATGGCCAACAATGACGGCGTGTTTCGCGCCATCGAGGTGATCGCACCGCCGGGCACCATCACCAACGCCCTGCCACCGGCCGCCTGCGCCGCCCGCGGCCTGACCGGCTTTCGCGCCGCCGACTGCGCGTTCGGCGCCCTCGCACAGCTTTACCCGGATCTGGTCTTCGCGGCGTCCGACGGCGGAAACACGGGCATCACGATCGGGGGGACGGATGCCCAACGCCAACCGTTCATCTATGTCGATTTTCTGTCCGGCGCCTGGGGCGGCCGGCCCACGCGCGACGGGCTCGACGGCAACACCAACATGTTCGCCAACATGGCGAGCTTCTCCATCGAGGTGATCGAGGCCGAAAACCCGCTGGAGGTGCTGGACTACGAAATGGTGCCCGACACCGGCGGTCCCGGCCTGTATCGCGGCGGCGTCAGCCTGCGCCGCACCTGGCGGATGCTGGCGGACGAGGGCATCCTGCAGGTGCGTGCCGATCGGGCCACGCATCGCCCCTACGGCCTGCAAGGCGGCGGCCCTGGTGCGCCCAGCCACAATTGTCTCAATCCCGGCGACAACCGGCGGGATCTCGCGGCGAAACTCACGATGACGCTGCGAGCCGGTGAGGTGTTTCGCCACGAGCTGCCCGGCGCAGGCGGCTGGGGAGATCCGTTGACGCGGCCCTTCGACGCTGTGGCGCGCGATCTGCTCTTGGGCAAGGTCACGCCCGAAGGCGCGTTGCGTGACTACGGCGTGGTGGTCGCAGCCGATGGCACCATCGATGCCGACGCCAGCGTGAGACACCGTGACTTTGAACGCACACGTCGCCCACCCACACCCAGCCCGGCGTGGCAACCGCTCGACTTGCGAGGCGGATGACCATGCGTATTGGAATCGATATCGGCGGCACCTTCACCGATCTGGTCGCCATCGACAGCTCCGGTGCGGTGCGCACCATCAAGACGCCCTCGACGCCGGCTGACTACGCCATCGGCATCGCCAACGGGCTTCACGCCTTGCTCGGCTCGGAAGATAGGAAGGTGGACGAACTGCTGCACGCCACGACCATCGGCTCCAACACCATCCTGGAGAACAAGATCGCCAAAACCGCGCTGATCACCACGCGCGGCTTTCGCGACGTGCTGGAAATCCGCGACCTGCGGATGCCCCGGCTTTACGACATCAACTGGACCAAGCCCGAACCGCTGGTGCCGCGCCATCTCCGCTTCGAGGTCGATGAAAAACTGCGCCCCGATGGCAGCGTGCATACGCCGCTGAATGCCGCCAGCATCGACACCGCCATCGACGCCATCGCCGCAGCACAGGCCGAGAGCGTGGCGATCTGTCTGCTGCACAGCTACGCCAACCCGGCCCACGAAATCGCCGTGGCCGACGCCTTGCGCGCACGGCTGCCCGACATCGCCATCAGCCTCAGCCACGAGATCCTGCCCGAGATCAAGGAATACCCACGCACGTCCACCACCGTGGTGAACGCCGCCATCCAGCCAGTGGTGCGCGCCTATCTCCGCTCGCTGCGCACCAGGTTGGACGACATCGGCGTGGCTGCTCCGGTTCGCCTGATGCAGTCCAACGGCGGCCTCGCTTCCGCCCGCCATGCCGGCGACTTCCCGGCGCAAATTGTGGAATCCGGCCCTGCCGCCGGCGTTGTCGGCGCCGCAGTGCTGGCCACAAGGCTCGCCCTCGCCCAGGTGATCACCTTCGACATGGGCGGCACCACCGCCAAGGCCGGCCTTGTCGAGCACGGCCAGGTGATGCGCGCCGA
>JAYTHH010000160.1:0-1577 GCA_043732745.1 Rhodospirillales bacterium | reverse complement strand
CGTGGCCGCCGATCGCCCGGCTTGCCCGGGCCGAGACGCTGACGATTCGAAAAGCCGACTACATCGCCGCCGTGCGCATCCAGGGTGCCTCGTCGTTTCGCATCATCACCCGCCATATCATGCCGATGTGCATGCCCTCGGTCATCGTGCGCATCACGCTGAACATGGCCGGGATCATTCTGACAGCCGCAGGCCTCGGGTTTTTGGGTCTTGGCGCCCAGCCCCCCGCCCCGGAATGGGGCGCCATGCTGTCGACCGGGCGCAGCCACCTCACTGGCGCGTGGTGGCTGGCGACGGCGCCCGGCGTCGCCATTCTGCTCACAAGCCTCGCTTTCAACCTGCTCGGAGACGGATTGCGTGACGTGCTCGATCCCCGTGCAGATTGATTTTTTCAGCCGGCGACCATGCTCAGCGCCACCGCCTCGGCAACTTTGATACCATCCACGCCTGCCGAAAGAATGCCGCCCGCATAGCCCGCGCCCTCGCCGGCCGGATAAAGGCCTTTGGTGTTCAGGCTCTGGAACGAGGCGTCTCGCGTGATGCGTACCGGGGCGGAGGTGCGGGTTTCGACGCCGGTCATGACGGCATCCGCCATGTCGTAGCCCTTGATCTGGCGGGCGAAGGCGGGCAGCGCCTCACGGATCGCCGCAACCGCAAAATCCGGCAGGCACAGCGACAGATCGGTGGGCGTCACACCGGGGCGATAGGATGGAACGACGCTGCCGAGCATTGTGCTGGGCCGGCCAGCCAGGAAATCGCCCACCAGTTGCGCCGGCGCGTTGTAGTTGCTGCCGCCGGCCACGAAGGCGCGTTCCTCCCACTGCCGCTGATAGGCGACGCCCGCCATCAGCCCGCCCGGATAATCCTGCGGCGAAATACCCACCACAATGCCAGAATTGGCATTTCTTTCGTTGCGCGAATACTGGCTCATGCCGTTCGTCACGACCCGGCCGACCTCGGACGTGGCCGCGACCACGGTGCCGCCGGGGCACATGCAGAACGAATACACGGTGCGGCCGGCGGCCGAGCCGGTTTCGCAGTGATGCACGAGCTTGTATTCGGCCGCGCCCAGTAATTTGTGGCCGGCACGCTCGCCCCAGCGATTGGTGTCGATTAGTGATTGCGGATGCTCGATGCGCACGCCGATGGAGAACGGCTTGGCCTCGATATGCACGCCGCGCTGCTCCAGCATGGCGAAGGTTTCGCGCGCGCTGTGGCCGATGGCGAGGATCACGTGATCGGACAGCAGGGTTTCGCCGTTATCCAGCACCACGCCGCCGATCTGGCCGTGCTCGATCAGCAAATCAACAACCTTGGTGTCGAAGCGATATTCGCCGCCGAGCTTTTCGATGGTGTCGCGGATGCTCTCCACCATCGTCACCAGTCGGAACGTGCCGATATGCGGGTGGGCAGCGGTCAGAATTTCCGCCGGAGCGCCGGCGAGCACGAATTCTTCCAATACTTTCCGGCCGAGATGGTTGGGGTCCTTGATCTGGCTCCACAGCTTGCCATCGGAGAACGTGCCGGCGCCGCCCTCGCCAAACTGGACGTTGCTGGCGGGGTCCAGCACGCCGCGG
>JAYTHH010000159.1:0-1588 GCA_043732745.1 Rhodospirillales bacterium | reverse complement strand
GTCCGGCTCGCACCTTATAAATGGCAAGCTGGTGCCGGCTGTTTCGGGCAAGACCTTCGCGGTGGTGAACCCCGCCACCGGTGACGAGGTCGCCCGCGCCGCCGATGGCGACGTCGCCGATGTGGATGCAGCCGTAGCCTCTGCTGATCGCGCACAAAAGCTCTGGGCAAAGATGCCGGCCCGCAAGCGCGGCGCCCTGGTGGCGCAATGCTCGGCGCTGATCAAGCTGCACGTGGAAGAAATCGCCCGACTGATCGCGCTCGAGACAGGCAAGGCGCTGCGCACCGAAAGCCGCGTGGAGGCCAACACCGTGGCCGACGTGCTGGAATTCTTCGGCGGGCTCGGCGGCGAGATCAAGGGCGAGTCGGTGCCGTTCGCACCCAACGTGCTGTCGGTGACGGTGCGCGAGCCGTTGGGCGTCGTGGGTGCCATCATCCCGTGGAACGTGCCGCTGCTGCTGATGAGCCTGAAGATTGCGCCGGCCTTGGTGGCCGGGAACACCGTGGTGGTGAAATCCGCCGAGGAGGCGCCGCTGGCAGTTTTGCGGATCTGCGAACTGATGAACCGCGTGCTTCCTCCAGGCTGCTTCAACATGCTGTCCGGCTTCGGACCGGAATGCGGCGCGCCCTTGGTGGCGCATCCCGATGTGAAGAAGGTGACTTTCACCGGTTCGGTGCCGGTCGGGCGCATCGTGGCCCGCGCGGCGGCGGAGAAGCTGATTCCGGTGACGCTGGAACTTGGCGGCAAGTCGCCGATGATTATCTTCGCCGATTGCGATTTCGAGAAGACGGTCCAAGGTGCCTTAACCTCGATGCGCTTCACGCGCCAGGGGCAGAGCTGCACGGCGGCCAGCCGCATCTATGTGGAGCGGCCGATCTACGACCGCTTCGTGGCCGCCATGGCCGAGCGGGTGGATGCGATGGTGATGGGCGATCCGCTCGACGAGAAGACCGATATCGGCACCATCATTTCAGACGACCAGATGGAGCGGGTGAGCGGCTTCATCGCCGAGGGCCTGGCCACCGCCGGCGCCCATGGCCGAGCATGCTCGGCGTTGCCGAAAGACCCTGCTTTGTCGAAGGGCAAGTTCATCCAGCCGTATATCTTCACCAATCTGCCGGCCGACAGCCGACTGGTGCGTGAGGAGATCTTCGGCCCAGTGACTTGCATTTTCCCATTCGACGAGGCGGAGGCGGTGCTGAATGCGGCCAATGACAGCGAATACGGCCTGGCCGCGAGCGTGTGGACCAACAATCTCAAGATCGGCCTGGAATTCGCCCATCGCTTGGAGGCCGGGCTGGTGCAGATCAACCAGAACCTCGTGGTGCAGGCCAACCTGTCCTATGGCGGTGTCAAAAGCTCGGGCTTGGGCAAGGAAGCCAGCCTGGAGAGCATGCTGGAGCACTTCACGCACAAGAAGACGATTATGATGAACTACGCTTAAGCAAAGAGCCTGATCACACCGAGAGGCTGCCCGCGTCTGCGGGTGGCTTTCGGTGCGCTGCCCAAAAACGAAAACGGCGGCCCCAAAGGACCGCCGTTCATCTTACCAGCTACCCCGCTGATATAAGTCTCAGGCGCGACGCTG
>JAYTHH010000158.1:0-1592 GCA_043732745.1 Rhodospirillales bacterium | reverse complement strand
CAAGCAACCATCGTGCTGTACGGGCAGGAGCTGAACGACGAAAGCTACGCCATCTGCAAAGCCGACATGCTCATCAAGGGCCAGGATGTCAGGAACATTGTTCCCGGCAACACCCTGTCGGAGGACGGGCACGCCGGCCGGCGCTTCGACTACATGCTGGCCAACCCGCCCTACGGGTCCGACTGGAAGAAGGTGCAGGCGGAGGTCACGAACGAGCACGAGCAGCTGGGGTTCGCCGGGCGGTTCGGCCCCGGCCTGCCGGGCGTGTCCGATGGGCAGATGCTGTTTCTGCTCAACCTAGTCGCCAAGATGCGCCCGGCGCAGGAGGGCGGCAGCCGCATCGGCATCGTCCTGAACGGCTCGCCGCTGTTCACCGGCGGCGCCGGGTCGGGCGCCAGCGAGATCCGGCGCTATTTGCTGGAGAACGACCTCGTCGAGGCTATCGTCGCCCTGCCGACGGACATGTTCTTCAACACCGGCATCAGCACGTATGTGTGGGTGCTGACGAACCGCAAGCCGCACGCCCGGCGCGGCCTGGTGCAATTGATCGACGCCTCGGCGCTGTGGGAAAAGATGCGCCGCAGCCTCGGCAGCAAGCGCCGCCGGATGAGCGCCGAGCACATCGCGACCGTGACCCGGCTGTTCAGCGCCTGCCAGCCGGCCCGGCTGGCAACGCTGACGGACGCGGACGCGCGTATGACGCAGGCGGTGGTGATGGAGGGGGAAGCAGCGCCGGCCGCGCCCCCGGGCGGAAAGGTCAGGCTGGCGCCTGTGTCGCTTCTGTTCCGTTCCGAGGCGTTCGGCTATCGCGGCATCACCGTCGAGCGGCCCTTGCGCGACGCCGAAGGGCAGCCCGTGCTGGCCCAGAAGGGCAAAGGAAAAGGCAAACCGGTGCCGGACCCGGCGCTGCGCGATACGGAGAACGTGCCGCTGGCCGAGGACGTCGAAGCTTATGTGGCGCGCGAGGTGTTGCCGCACGTGCCGGACGCCTGGGTGGACGATGCGCGGACCCGGGTGGGCTACGAGATCCCGTTCACCCGGCATTTCTACGTGTTCGAGCCGCCGCGTGCTTTGGCGGAGATCGACGCGGAGCTGAAGGCGAGCACGGACAGGATGCGGGCGATGCTGGATGGGCTGGCGGCGTGAGCGCGTTGCGTGATCCTGCCTACAAAGACACGGGCGTGCCTTGGCTTGGGAAAATTCCCTTCCATTGGTGCGCGCTTACACTGCGATACCTTGCCCGGATTCAGGGCGGTAGTACCCCCTCAGCCGATCAGATTCTGGACGGTGACAAAGGTGATTTTCTTTGGGCGACTCCCACCGATATGGACGGATGGCATTCCACAATCTCTGAGACGTTGAGATCAATAACGGAGAAGGGCCGAGAAGAAGCCCGGCTTTACGTCGCTACTTCCGGAGACATTTTGTTTAGCTGCCGTGCACCAGTGGGCAAGGTTGCGCTGATCTCTAGCACGATGACATTCAATCAAGGTTGTAATACCAACCGCCCTAGACATTGACCTGTGCCCAGGCGCGGGTCGTGATGGAGGCGATGCGGTCGGCATCCTTCATAAGGCCGTTCCAGGCGTCGC
>JAYTHH010000157.1:0-1597 GCA_043732745.1 Rhodospirillales bacterium | reverse complement strand
ACGCCATCCAGACCATGGCTGACGGCTTGCCCGCTTTGGGGATCGTCGCCGCCGTCCTGGGTGTGATCAAGACGATGTCGCACATCAACGAACCGCCGGCCGTGCTCGGCGCCATGATCGGCGGCGCCCTGGTCGGCACGTTCCTCGGCATCCTGCTCGCCTATGGCATGGCCGCGCCCGTCGCCTCCCGTCTCAAGGGCGTGATCGAGGAGGAAAGCAAATTCGTCGAGGTCATCCGCGCCATGGTGGTGGCGCATCTACATGGCAACGTCCCGTCGGTGAGCGTGGAGACCGGTCGCAAGATGGCGCCCAACCAGCACATGCCCAGCTTCGCCGAGCTTGAACAGGCGACGCAGGCGCTGCAGGTGTGATACCAGTTGCTATGTCGTCACGGTGTGTCACGCTAAAGCCAACCAAACCGTTTGAACCGGGCATAAAGCACGCCGCAGATGGCCGCTATCGCAAGCAACACGGTGAAATACCCATATTGCCAGTGAAGCTCGGGCATATTGCTGAAATTCATTCCATAGATGCCAGCGATCGCGGTCGGCACCGCCAAAATCGCCGCCCAGGCCGCCAACTGCCGATTGATCACGCCCTGACGCTGCTGCTCCAGCAATGTGCTGACCTCGAAAACCGAAGACAGCTCTTCCCGCAATCCGCCAACCAGGTTCTCAGACCTTCGAACATGGTCCAATATGTCCTGGAAATACGGCTTGGTGACCGCGTCGATGCAGGGCATGTCCAGATTGACAAGCTTGGCGCACAACTCTCCCATCGGCACCAACACCCGCTGAAACCGGATTAGTTCGCGCCGTAGCCCAAAGATCCGCATCACCTCCGCCCGTTCGAGCCCGGCAGACACGGCGTGGCTCTCCATCTCCAAAACGTCTTCTTGAACCGCCTGCACGATCGGCCCGTAGCCATCGACCACAAAATCCAGAATGGCGTGCAGCACATAATCCACTCCATGCGCCAGCAAGGCCGGCTTCGCCTCCAACTGTCCCCGCAGCGTTGTATGAGCCCGGGCCGAACCGTGGCGCACCGTGATGACATGGCTTGGCCCGACGAAGATCGACGTCTCGCCATAAGCGATTCTGTCCCCCTCGAAATGTGCGGTGCGTGCCACGACAAACAGTTGATCGCCGTAGACATCCACCTTCGGCAGCTGGTGGGTCACCAGCGCATCTTCCACCGCAAGGGGGTGAAGATCGAAGCGGCTCTGCAACCCGCGCAGTTCGCTCTCCGAAGGTTCAAGCAATCCTATCCACACAAACTCAGACGGATCGTTCGAGCCTGGAGAGTGCTCCTCCATGGTTATCGCCCGAACGCGCTGTCCCGCACGATAGAGATAGGCCGCGACAACGCTCATCGATCACCTCGTGGAGGAATGGCAGCTTCATATGAAGGAAGCGTTAACGTTTGGAGCGTAACAGTGGCAGGGATCAAAGGAGGTTGCAGGGCAAAATTCAGATTTTTGCGGAGCTTGGTCGATTATCGTTGACACGGCTCTCATCCATGAGTAGAAACCGCCTCCCGACGTTGAGTGTCTCCAAGTCTTCGGATGACGCTTCAAGTAACGGTTTGTTCTTTGAAA
>JAYTHH010000156.1:0-1600 GCA_043732745.1 Rhodospirillales bacterium | reverse complement strand
GCACGACCTCACCGATTTCACGCGCGCCCTGGGCCAGTCGCTGCACGGTGGCGTCGGTATGCTCGGCGCTCACCACGGCGCGTTGTGCCACGGCGGCGGATTGGGTGACCTGGCGGGTGATCTCGTGGATCGACGCCGTTAACTCCTCGGCGGCGCTCGCCACGGTCTGCACGCTGCAAGATGTCTGGTCGGCGGCGGAGGCTGCGCCGAGCGATTGGCTGTTGGTCTGCTCGGCGGTATCGGCCATGTCGCGCGCGGTGGTTTCCATTCTGCCCGACGCCGCCGCCAGCTGGCGAAGCGTGCTGTCGACCTGGGTTTCAAA
Source organism: Rhodospirillales bacterium (assembly GCA_043732745.1). GTDB lineage: Bacteria > Pseudomonadota > Alphaproteobacteria > Acetobacterales > Acetobacteraceae > CAIQQQ01. Next base: position 1,278 of record JAYTHH010000156.1, on the reverse strand, counting down.
GCCGTGGGTCAGGTGCTCCAACAGGTGAACCCGCTGCAGCCGTGCCTGTTGCGCCAGTTGCTCAGCGTCGGCCATGCGGGCGGTTTCGATGGCGTTGAGGCGGAACACTTCGAGCATACCAGCCATGGCGCCGATTTCATCACGCCGGGCGATATCGCCGATCGGCGTGGCATGATCGCCGTCCGCGAGCCGACGCATCGCTGCCGTGCTGCGGCGCAGCGGCGGAATGATGCTGCGTACGGTCAGGGCTGCCATCGCAAGCCCGGCCAGAACGCTGCCGGCTGTGGCCAGCAGCCCAAGATGCATGCTGTGATTGCTCTGTCGGGTCGCGGTCTCGCGCATCTGGTCGAAAGCGTCGGTGTATGTCTTGTTCAGTTCGCCCAATGCCGCCACGGCACCTGTAATCTCCGGGCGCAGCTCACTGTTGTAGATCTGGTCGGCGTCCAGCGCTGCGTTGGCCCAAACTCCGAACAGGGTCTTGAACTCCTCCACCAGGTTGGAGATCGGCGGCAGCATGCTGGCATGTCCGCCCAGCATCGGGGCTGCAGTGGCGATGACCGTCTCCAGGCCCTTGGCGATTCCCATGAAGGCCCGCAGCCGGTCCGGATCGCGGGCGGCCATGAACTGCTGGCTGCTCATGCGCATCAGCTGGATCTTCCGGTCTACCAGATAGGCCGCGTAGTGTTGGTCGTAAGCGTCGTCATCCGGTGCTGCCACGAGTTCGGTGGACGCCAGCGACAGCGATTCGCCCACGATGATCAGCCGCAAGCGTGCCGCTTCGGCTGAGCGGGTGGTGCGGATGAAACGCTCAATCCGGGCGGCATGGGCGGTGAGCATCTGCTTGAGAGTTTCGATTCGGGCGCGATCTTCGGCGAGGATGCCGTCCAGCGTGGAATCAAGCGCGCTGGCGGTGCCGGCGAGCTGGGCCTTCAATTCGTCCTGGGTGGCGCGGTCGCCGTAAAGGCGGAAACGGGTCTGTATGGCCTGCAGCCGTTCGAACGATTGGCTGAGCGCCGAGATACGGTCCCCCTGCCGGCTGAGGGTTGCGAGTTGGGCCAGCCGCTCGTCCATGGCACCGGCTGAGAAGGCCGATACGCCGCCGATGGCCAATGCGATGCACACCAGTGCCCCGAAGCCGGCACAAATACGATTGGCAATCGAAAATGAAACCACTGGCCCTACTCTCCTCAGTAAACGCGTCCTGAGGATCGGCCATAAAGATCAACGCCGGGTTAAGGCGAGAGCACACCCAATGATTCTGCGGTGGCCACCAGGGCG
>JAYTHH010000155.1:0-1601 GCA_043732745.1 Rhodospirillales bacterium | reverse complement strand
ACCGCCGAGGCGCTTTTGGCGGAAGGGGCACGCTTCGATGTCGTGACCGCCCTTGAGGTGATCGAGCATGTGGCCGATCCGCAGGCGTTCGTGATTACCCTTACCGCCTTGCTGGCGCCAGGCGGCCTATTGGTGCTGTCCACGCTGAACCGCACCCGGCGCGCCTATCTTACGGCCAAGATCGGCGCCGAATATGTTCTGCGCCTGCTGCCGGTGGGCACGCATGACTGGGGAAAATTCCTCACGCCGTCGGAGATCGCCGCGATGCTTCGCGAGGCGGGCATGCGCACGGCCGATGTGGCAGGAATGCGCTATGCGCCACTGGCCGGCCAATGGCGCACCAGCCGCGACACGTCCGTCAATTACATCCTGGCGGCGCGTAAAGATTAGAGAATTTGCCCCTACCCGTCGGCGCGAGGAACCCAAGGGATTCGCGCCACGGCGATCCCGTCATCGGCCAGCGCTTCGGCCTGTTCCGGCGTGGTCTCTCCGTAGATCGGCCGCGCCGGCAGGTCGCCGTCATGCATGCGCCGCGCATCCTCGGCGAAGCTGTCGCCCACATAGTCGCAACTCCGCTCAACCTCCGCGCGCAGGCGCTGCAACGCCACTCGCATGTGATCGGGTATCCGCTCCGGCGTGACGGTGACCGCCTTCGCAGGCTCCGCCAGTCGGGCATTTCCCTTCCTGGGAACGGCGGGCGCCATCAGCCCGCGCTGCACGTCCACGCCGCCACAGACCGGGCACTCCACCAACCCCTTGGCAGCCTGCTTGTCGAACGCGACGGCGCTGGCGAACCAGCCATCGAATTCATGTGCCTGGCCGCATTGAAGATTGTAGTGGATCATCGATCGTTCCGGGATGTCACGAAATGTGGGCCTCGCCGACGTGCCACGCAAGCATTCCGCACCATGGCCGGTTCAGGCCGCCTTCAGCAGCGCATCCAGCTTGCCCTGACGCTCCAGCGCCACCAGGTCGTCGCAGCCGCCGATATGGGCACCATCGATGAAGATCTGCGGCACACTGGTACGGCCCGCGCGCTGCTGGCTTTCGCCGCGTTCCTTCGAACCGCGCGGCGCGTGGATTTCGGCAAACGCCACACCCTTCTGCGTCAGCAAGGTTTTCGCCCGCGCGCAAAAGCCGCAAAAATCTTCCGTGTAGATCTCGATCGTCATCAAACGCGGGCTCCTGTTAACTCCTGTTACCTTAATCGGGTCAGACGCCCGCCGCCGCAAGATGCCGTTCGGATTCCAAACGCGGATCTGGTACTCGCGCCACAACCAGCACATCCACCTCAGCCGCCCCCGCAGCCAGCAAAGCAAGAGTACAGGCCGTGCAGGTGGCGCCGGACGTGAGCACGTCGTCGATCAGAACGATCCGACGCCCGGCGATGGCAGCCCCGGCACCGCGCCGCGGCGCAAACGCATTATGCATTACGGCCTGGCGCCGCTCCGCCGACAGATCCGCCAGAGACGGCGTGACCCGCAGGCGAACCAGCGCGTCCATCTTCGCCGGCAGATGCCGGATGCGGGCCACCCTTGCCGCCAGCAGGGCCGCCTGGTTGTAGCGCCTTGCGCGCAAACGCTGCGGATGCAGCGGCACTG
>JAYTHH010000154.1:0-1602 GCA_043732745.1 Rhodospirillales bacterium | reverse complement strand
AAGCATCGGCGCATGATGGCGCCAGTGGGTGTGCGGCTCTCCGGCCGGGTCATCAGGACCGTGGACGTTCTGGTGATGGTCGTCGTGGACGTGGCGGTGTTTGTGGTCCAGCGCCTGATGAACGTGCTCATGCTCGTGTCGCTCGGACAGGTGCAGCCAGACGCCGACGCCCATCAGTATTGCCGCGCCCACGAGCGGAATCGTGACCGGCGCGCAGAACAGGATGAGCGCCAGGGCGGCGCCCAGGAACGGCGCGGTCGAGAAGTAGGCGCCGGACATAACGACGCGCCTCCTACCCCCGATTTATACGAAAGATGGCTATGTTAGAGGCTGACCCGAAATGAAGTTGGGTGATTTCAGGCCCTTGTGATTCTGTTGAAGGTGCTAGCCATCTACGGACATCGACATGTGGACTGAGATCACCCGACGCAAGCATGCCCGAAAGGGCCTGCGGTATTCAAGCGATCTGACGGACGAGGAATGGGCGGTTCTGGAACCACTGGTCCCGGCGCGGTCTCGCCTTGGACGGCCGGCGAAGTGGTCGTTGCGGACGATCACCAACGCCCTGTTGTACGTTTTGCGTAGCGGGCAGCCCTGGCGGATGCTGCCCGGAGACTTCCCCCCAGTGACGACGGTTCAGCGCTATTTCTACGCCTGGCGCGACAGCGGCCTTTGGACCTCGATCAATCATCTGTTGCTGATGGCCTGCCGGGAGGCGACGGGGCGCCAGGCTTCGCCGAGCGCCGGGGTGATTGACAGCCAGAGCGTCAAAACCACTGAAAGCGGCGGGCCTTGCGGGTATGACGCGGGCAAGAAGATCAAGGGCCGCAAGCGCCACATCCTCACCGACACCGGCGGTTTGCTGGTCACCGCCCTGGTCCATACGGCCGATATCCAGGATCGCGACGGCGCGCCCGACGTCCTGACCCAGGTCCGCGCCAGCTTCCCCTGGCTGCGCCACGTCTTCGCCGACGGCGGCTATGCCGGCGACAAGCTGCGTCACGCCATGGCTGGACGCGGCGACTGGGAGATCGAGATCATCAAACGATCCGACACCGCCAAGGGCTTCGTGCTGCTGCCGCGACGATGGGTCGTGGAGCGCACCTTCGCCTGGCTCGGCCGAAACCGCCGTCTGGCCAAGGACGTCGAGACTACCCTCGAAAGCTCAACCGCCTGGCTCTTCATGGCCTCGGTCCAGCTCATGACCAGAAGGCTCGCAAGCCTCTGATCATAATCAGAAACATTATGAGTCAGACTCTTAGCGTGATCACAGGGAAACCCGTCATGAAGTTGCCGAAGCTCAGTGAACAGCGCCTACGCCAGGTGGGTTTAGCAGTTGTCGCGATTATAGGCGCGGCGCTGGGGATTATTGTGATCCATGGCTACCGCAGCTTTCAGCGCGAACTCACCATCTTTCATAAAATCCGCCTCACGGATCATCGCGCTGATGTCATGTATCGACTTGGCTCGCCGCCCACTGTGTTAGGCGAACTCGAGCCAGCGATTTTCGATGGCAAGGTGGCGGGGCACAGCCGCCGTGTCTTCAACGTCCCCAAGCAGATATCGGCATCGGACTTTCTTGATGGCCCCGCTGCGGCTGAC
>JAYTHH010000153.1:0-5631 GCA_043732745.1 Rhodospirillales bacterium | reverse complement strand
CGTAGGGCGAACGAAGGAACGCCACATGAACCATGCGCGGCAACGTGAGGTCGCTGACATAGAGGCCGCGGCCCTGGGTCAGTCGCGCCAGATTGGGGCGCGGGACAGAACGGCCGATGTAGGAATTGGGAAGATCTGTGGGTGACAGGCTCATCGTGCCGCCTCCCTTGCGATGGCCGTCTGTTCAACCGCGTCGACTATAGCCTGATACCCGGTGCAGCGGCAGTAATTGCCGGACAGATGCTCGCGGATCGCCTCGCGTGACGGCACACCGCCATGGCGCAGCAGGTCCTGGGCGGCGATCAGCATCGCCGGCGTGCAGAAGCCGCATTGCAAGGCATTTCGGGCGACGAAGGCGGCCTGCAGATCGGCGATCTCGCCGCTGTCGGACAGGCCCTCGATCGTCTCCACCACGCAGCCATCGGCCTGCACCGCCAGCACCAGGCAGCCGCGCACGATCTCACCGTCCAGCCTTACCGTGCAGGCGCCACAGACGCCGTGCTCGCAGCCGAGATGGCTGCCGGTCAGGCCAAGTTGCTCGCGCAGAAAATCCACCAGATGCGTGCGCGGCAGCACGTCGGCGGAGACCTGCTCGCCGTTGACCGACAGCGTGATGTTCATGCGGCGTTCTCCATAGCGGCCACGACGCGACGCAGCAGAACCCGGGCGAGATGCAGCCGGGTGCTGGCGGAGGCCTGAAGGTCGTCATGCGGTTCAAGGTCGCGGCTCAACGCGGTGGCGGCGTCATCGTGCGCCCCGCCGTTGATGAGGGTGTCGGCGGCATGGGTCGCCAGGCTTGCGCGGGTGCCGACGGAAAAATAGCCAAGGCGCAAGGCAGTCCAGGCCCCATTCGCCCGACGCCCCTGCGCGGCCAGGCCGACGATGGCGTAGTCGCCACTGCGGCGGGCGAGTTCGGCAAAGCCATGCACTGCGTCGGCCGGCCGCGGATCGATCTCGATGGCGGTCAGGATCTCGTCGGCGCGCAGAGACGTCTCGAACAATCCGGTGAAGAAATCCGCAGCCGGGATCACCCTTATGCCATCAGGGCCTTGGACCACCATGCGCGCGGCCAAGGCCAGCATGCAGGCCGGCAGTTCGGCGGCGGGGTCGGCATTGGCCAGGCTGCCACCGATAGTGCCGCGGCTGCGGAGGGCCGGATGTGCCACATGGGCGATGGCGCGGGACAGCAGCGGCGCGTGTCGCTCGATATCCTCCGAGCCGAGCAAGTCGGCGTGACGGGTGAGCGCGCCGATCCGTAGCCCGGACGGTGCGACCGCAATGCCGCGCAAGGCCTCGATGCGGCTGATATCGATCAGAATGTCCGGTGCCGACAGGCGCAGATTGAGCGCAGGCAGCAGGCTTTGCCCACCGGCCAGAAGCTTCGCGCCAGCGCCGTGCCGGGTGAGCAGGGACAGCGCCTCGGCCACTGACCCGGCGCGCACATAGTCGAACGCCGCAGCCTTCACGCGCCTCTCCCCTTCGCTCACGTTAGCCTTAGAAGTTGGCAAATACGCAGCCCCGTCAAGCCGTGTTGATCGCGCCATGGGACCACATGCGGGATTGACTTTCGGCCATCAGACCGCTCGGTTCCTCGAAAGCAAAAAGGTGCAACATGCCGATCAACACGCTCGACCATTACTCGATCCGCACCGCCGACCTTGCGGCCACGCGAAATTTCTATGTCGACGTGATGGGCTTCGAGGTCGGACCACGGCCGGACTTTCCGTTCCCCGGCGTGTGGCTCTACCAGGGCGGCATCGCGGTGGTGCACGTGATCGGGATCGATCCCGCCGACAGCGCCGGCCTGCAGGACTATCTTGGCGATCGGAGCGCCACAGAGGGAGGCGGCAGCGGCATGATCGACCACGTGGCCTTCGCCGCCACCGATATCGACGCCATCAGAACCCGTATCACGGCGTCCGGACTGGTCTTTCGTGAGCGCCAGGTAACGGCGATGCGGCTGCGCCAGATATTCGTGAACGATCCCAGCGGCATCACCATCGAGCTGAATTTTAATGAATGATCAGCCGGGGGCATGATCAGCCGGGCGCGGGTGGCGACGCCGGCTTCGGCTCGGCTTTCGGGGCCTCGGGCTTGGGTGCCTCGGGCTTGGGCGCTTCGATGACGGGGCTCTCGACTTTCGGCACGACTGGCTTCACGGCCGGCGGCTTCGGACTGGCCGCCCTGGACGGGGTTCGCCCTGTGGCCGCGCGCGTGTCGACATAGGTCTTGCCGTTCCACGTCCAGCGACCGTCGTTGCCCACGATCAGGTCGCGCATGCCGTTGTGCCGCGCGCTGTCCACGCTCACCGAGCCGCCGACGGAATCGAGCACCATCACCCATTTCCGCGCCCGGTCGAGATAGACCGACGTGTTGCAGCCGGCCGAACCACATTCGCGTTCGGACTGCAACTGAATGAAGATCGCCGGCCTGTCGGAAGGCCCGCCGAGACTGGCCTGGCCCACCAGCAACAGCGGCGCGTCGCCCTTCTTCGCCGCGCGCGCCAGGTCGGCCGCCACCAGCGTGCGGGCGGTGGCATCGAGCAGCGTGCCCGGCTGCGACTTTAGCGTTACCGGGGTGGTAGCAGCCAAGGCGGCGGTCGCCACCAGCAACAGCGTGAGCAGGAACAGATGCGGGGCGATCTTCATTTAGACTCCGAGGTTGCCAGGGTGGCGATATCACATGATCGCAACGCGCTATACCCAGCAGAAGGTTCCGTATAAGTGACAATTCCCCCGCGTGCCGGCATAATCTCGTGAGCGAAACTGGCGCGCGCCATCTGGTGCTGGTCGGCGCCGGGCATGCCCATGTGGAGGTTTTGCGGGCGTTCGGGCGGAACCGGCCGTGCAACATGCGGATGACCTTGATCACGCGAGAGGCCGCTTCGCCGTATTCCGGCATGTTGCCTGGCGCCATCGCCGGACATTACAGGCGCGACGAGACCGAGATCCAGGTGGCGCCTCTGGCACGATTTGCCGGTGCGGAGCTGATCGTGGATGAAGTCACGTTCCTCGATGCTCAGGCGCAGCTCGTGCATCGAAAGGCCGGCCCGCCCGTCGCGTATGATTTTTTGTCACTCGATATCGGGTCAACGCCAAATATTGGTGACGTGCCGGGCGCCGCCGCGCATGCCATCCCGGTGAAGCCGATCGACGGCTTCTTCGCCCGGTTCGATCGACTGCACGCCGATGTGCTGGCCGGGCGGATACGACGACTGGCGCTGGTCGGCGGTGGTGCCGGCGGCGTGGAACTGCTGCTGGCCGTGGCCCACCGTCTGCGGCGCGACAGGCCCGGTCAGCCTCTCGAACTCACGCTGATTTCGGGCAGCGAGCGCATATTGGACTGCTTTTCCGCGGGCTTTCGCCGCAGGATCGAAGCCGCCTTGGCCGAACAGGCGATCGCCGTGGTGGCGGGTGCCCGTGCCGTGGGCGTGTCGCCCGATGGCCTCACCCTCTCCAACGACCGGTTCGTGGCCGCCGACGCAGTGCTGTGGACCACCCAGGCCAGCCCCGCCAGCTTCCTGGCCGATGCCGGGCTCGAATGTGACGAGCACGGATTTCTGCTGGTGGACGAGATGCTGCGCGCCAAGGAACATCCCGAGATCTTCGCCGCCGGCGACATGATCGCCTTCGCACCGCGCGCCCTACCGAAAGCCGGCGTCTATGCGGTTCGCGCCGGGCCGGTGCTGGCCCATAATCTCCGTGCCAGCCTGGCCGGAACCGGGCTTTCGCCGTTTCGTCCGCAGCGTCGTGCCCTGGTTATCCTGGCCACCGGGCCGCGCCATGCCGTCGCCACTGGATACGGGTTCACGCTGGAGGGAGATTGGGTCTGGCGCTGGAAGGATCGGATCGACCGGCGCTTCATGGCACGGTTTCGGGTGGATAGATCGGAGGTGCAGCGGTGACGGGAAAGAAGGTTGGCACGATCCGCGTGGGCGTCGGTGGCTGGACCTATGCGCCCTGGCGTGGCGTGTTCTACCCGGACGGTCTGCCGCAGCGGATGGAATTGGAATATGCCAGCCAGCATCTGAGCTCGATCGAAATCAATGGGACATATTACGGGTCCCAGAAGCCGGAAAGCTTTACCAGATGGCATGACGAGACGCCCAATGATTTCGTGTTCTCACTGAAGGCGCCGCGCTATGCGACCAACCGCCGCGTGCTGGCGGAGGCGGGCGCCTCGATCGAGCGCTTCTTCGACACCGGAATGATAGAGCTGAAGCACAAGCTGGGCCCGATCAATTGGCAGTTCATGCCGACCAAAAAGTTCGATGCCGCGGATTTCGATGCGTTCTTGAAGCTGCTGCCGGCCGAGATGGACGGCTACAAGCTGCGACACGCCGTGGAGGTGCGGCATCAGAGTTTCCGAGCGCCGGAATTCGTGGCGATGGCTCGGGCGCATGGCGTGGCCGTGGTGGTGGAAGGCGATTCGGCGTTTCCGCAGATCGCCGACGTCACGGCGTCGTTCGTTTATGCGCGGATCATGGGGACGCAAGAAGGCGAACCGCTCGGCTATGCGGCGCGGGCGCTCGATGGTGGCAGAGCGCGCGAAAACCTGGGCTGCGGGCAAGACGCCGGCGGGACTTGAGACGGTTGGAAGCGCGAAGCCTGGCCGGGGCAAGCCAGATGTTTTTCTCTACGTCATCAGCGGCCATAAGGCGGCGAACCCAAAAGCGGCAATGGCGATCATGGTGCGGCTTGGGTGACTTGGCCTCCCCCGAGCGGTGATGTTTACGATTGACGGGGCGCCGCATTCAGTACGGAGGCAGCGACCCGCGATGCTGTGTGCGATAGACTGGCGCGCCCTGGTGGATTCGAACCACCGACCTGCGGATTAGAAGTCCGCTGCTCTATCCAACTGAGCTCAGGGCGCTGACCTGGGCTGATGAGATCAGTGCGTCCAGTTTTCGAAGCGGCCGAACTTGAAGTTGTCGGCGTACGATTTCGGCTGTTTCACCCGCTCGGCCACCTGCAATTCGGCGTCAAATGCGAAACCCTCGCGGGTGGCGTAGGCGATCGCTTCTTCGCGGGTTTCGAAGTGGAGGCGGATCTGGGACTGGGTGTCGCCGCTGCCGGTCCAGCCCATGAGCGTGTCCGCCACACGCCTCATCGACGGGGCGAATTCAAGCATCCAATCCTGTCCGGCGGGGCCGGACTGCATCGAGGTCTTGGGTTTGCGGTAGATCCGTGCGCGCGAAATCATGGCCCGTCCTCGGTGCTTGAGCAATATCGACTAAGGTTGGCTCAACCGTGCGATCAAGTTGCTCACAAAAACAGAGACCTAAAGCACTATTGCTTCGCCTACCGGAAGCTATCGCGCTTTAGGCTCAAAGGAGTGGTCGGGGCGAGAGGATTCGAACCTCCGGCCCTCTGGTCCCAAACCAGATGCGCTACCAGGCTGCGCCACGCCCCGACTATCGCGGAACCTAGGTGCCAAGTGACGTTGTTGCAAGCGCGGGTTCAGCCGGCCTTGCTGAAGATGCGGTTCTGCACCTTATCGCCGACGCGGATGTCCAGTTTCTCGGCGGTGCCGGCGGCGATTTCCAAGGTGGCGCGCACCGGGCCATCGCTGCTGATGACAGCGAGACTCTGCGGCACGGTGCGCTCGGCGATGTGATGGATGGTGCCGTCG
>JAYTHH010000152.1:0-5639 GCA_043732745.1 Rhodospirillales bacterium | reverse complement strand
TCTGCGGCGGCACGCCCACCGATGTTCGCATCACCACGCGCTACCGCACGGACGATTTCGCGCAGGCCCTGATGGGCGTGATGCACGAGACCGGCCATGCGTTGTATGAACGCGGCCTGCCGAAGAACTTCGCCCGCCAACCGGTTGGCGAGGCGGCGGGCATGGCCGCGCATGAAAGCCAGTCACTGATCGTGGAGATGCAGGCGGTCCGTTCGGACGCGTTCCTGTCATGGCTCGGCCCCATGCTGCACGAAACCTTCGGCGGCAACGCAGCCCCATACGCGCCCGCCAATCTCGGTCGGCTACTTCGCCGCGTCGGCCGCGGTTTTATTCGTGTGGACGCCGACGAGATGACCTACCCAGCCCACGTCATTCTCCGCTTCCGTCTCGAACAGGCATTGATCTCGGGGGATCTCGCCGTGGCCGACCTTCCCGGCGCGTGGAACGAGGGCATGCACCGGATGCTCGGCATCACGCCACCAGATGACCGCGTGGGCGTGCTGCAGGACATTCATTGGTACGACGGCCTGATCGGATATTTCCCCAGCTATTCGCTGGGCGCCATGGCCGCCGCACAGTTGATGGCGGCTGCAAGACGCGACGTGACCGGCCTCGACGCCGCCTTGTCGGACGGAGATTTCGCCCCGCTTCTCGGCTGGCTGCGCAGCAAGGTCCACGGCCAGGGCAGCCTCTACGGGTTCAACGACCTGCTCATCCACGCCACCGGCAAGAAGCTCGACCCCAGCGACTTCCAAGCGCATCTGGCAACGCGATACCTCACCGCCGGTTCTGAGTAGGTCGGGAATAATAGTCGTATTTAACGCTAAGCGTTGCGTATGGAGAATACCAAGTCACGCAGCTTCTAGTCTGTCAAAAACCTTTCCCGCATCCGCAGGCCGTATCACCTGGATAATTCGAAGATGCGCACAGCCCGGCTCTGCCAACCGCTTCGCTGTTGCAGTCCGGTTCGGCTGCCACGTCCGCCACGCCCATTGGATCGGATGGCTGGGATAGAGCCAAAGCCGAAAATTCTCGCGGTTCTCACCCCATATCGCCTTCCGCCGCCAGGCGCGGACGAAAGACCGCCGCAATACTCTTTGCATCACCACGCGTCTGGAATAATCCAGCCAGACCAGATGCGTCGCCCGCGTCCACACGATATGCCGTGCCATCGTGTAGTTGCCGGCCACCACCCAATCGGGCCCGCTCGTGGCGCCATCCACCTCGGCCAGAAACCGCGCGGGATCGGTTTGCGACAGCGCCTCCCAGTTCGGCCGCCAGTTCAAAGCGTCCAGCTCCACCAGCGGTATTCCGAAACGCCGGGCGATCTGTTCTGAGATCATGGTCTTGCCGGCGCCCGATGTGCCGATCACGACAATCCGCATACAAGCCCCTTGTCATCGCCCATTGATCGCCCGCCGCTCCTGCAGCATTTATCGCGTTACCACCTGGCAGAACAGGCCCGATCCGATGCGCTATATCTCCACACGCGGCCAGGCTCCGGTGCGCGATTTCGCGGGCGTTCTGCTGGCCGGCCTCGCTGAGGACGGCGGACTGTATGTGCCGGAGACCTTCCCGTCGCTGTCGCCCGACGATCTGCGCGCGCTGAGGGGCTTGCCTTACCCTGAACTGGCGGCCCGCATCATCCATCCGTTCATGGCCGATTGCATCGCGTACGAAACGCTGCTGCGGCTGACACGCGAATCCTACGCGCATTTCAACAGCCCCGCCGTGGTGCCGCTGATACAGCTCGGCACCGATGTCTGGACGCAGGAGCTGTTCCACGGCCCCACGCTCGCGTTCAAGGACATGGCGATGCAGCTTCTTGGGCGGCTGTTCGACCATGTGCTGACCGAGCGGGACGAGCGCGTGACGATCGTCGCCGCCACCTCCGGCGACACCGGTTCGGCCGCCATCGAGGCTATGGCCCGCCGCGCGCGCGTCGATATCGTCATCCTGCATCCCGAAGGCCGCACGTCCGAGGTCCAGCGCCGGCAGATGACCACGGTGCACGCCCCCAACCTGCGCAATCTCGCGGTGGCGGGCACATTCGACGACTGCCAGGACCTGGTGAAATCCATGTTCAACGATCTACCGTTCCGCACCGAGATGCGGCTGTCGGCGGTGAACTCGATCAACTGGGCGCGCATCCTGGGGCAGATCCCCTATTACGTAGCCGCCGCCGTGGCACTCGGCGCGCCCGACCGCGACATCGAATTCGCCGTGCCCACCGGCAATTTCGGCAACGTGCTGGCCGCTTACGCCGCTGTTCGCATGGGCGTGCCGATCCCCCGCCTGATCGTGGCCAGCAACCGCAACGACATCCTGGCCCGCTTCCTGGCCACCAACGACATGACCGTGCGCGGCGTCGAACCCAGCCTGTCGCCCAGCATGGACATCCAGGTCAGCTCCAATTTTGAACGTCTGCTGTTCGAGATCCAGGGTCGCGACCCGTCGCTAACGGCCGCCACAATGGCGGATTTCCGGAGCACCGGCCGCATGACGGTGGCCGATGCGGCGTGGCGGCAGGCGGCTGCCCTGTTCACCGGTTTCCGGCTCGGTGACGACGAGACGCTGGAAGCCATTCGCGGGCTTTACGCATCCTCGGGCTATCTCGCGGACCCGCACAGCATCATCGGCATCGAGGCGGCGCGGGCTTTCGTTCGGCCCGGCGTGCCCATGGTGGCGATGGCCACGGCGCATCCCGCGAAATTCCCCGATGCGATCGAGGCGGCAATCGGCATCCGCCCCCCTCTCCCTGCGCATCTCGCCGACCTATATGAACGGCATGAGTCATTCACCCGCGTAGCTGCCAGCCTCTCGGCGATCGAGGCCCAGGTGCGCGCCACCGTTTTGAGGAACGCCGCATGAGCAAATCCGACCCGATCCGCGTCACCCGGCTTGATAACGGCCTGACGGTCGTCAGCGAGCGGATGGACCGGGTCGAGACCGTCTCGCTCGGCGCCTACGTGGCGACTGGCACCCGGCACGAGGACGCCGCCGAGAATGGCGCATCGCATTTCCTGGAGCACATGGCGTTCAAAGGCACCGAAAAGCGTTCGGCCGCCGCGATCGCCGAGGAGATCGAGAATGTCGGCGGCCACATCAATGCCTACACGGCGCGCGAGCAGACCGCGTACTACGTGAAGGTGCTGAAGGAGGACATGGCGCTCGGCACCGACATCATCGGCGACATCCTGACCCATTCCAGCTTCGACCCCGACGAGATGGAACGCGAGCGCGGCGTGATCCTGCAGGAGATCGGCCAAGCCAACGACACGCCCGACGACATCATCTTCGATCATTTCCAGACCACCGCCTTCCCGAACCAGCCGATGGGCCGTCCCGTCCTGGGCACCGAAAGCCTGATCCGCGGCATGCGGCGCGATACGCTGATGAGCTACATGAAACGGCACTACGCCGCGTCCAACACCGTGGTGGCCGCGGCCGGCAACCTCGATCACGACCATTTCCTCGATCTGGTGCAGCGCCACTTTGCCGATTTGCCGACCGATCCTGCGCCATCGACCGAGCCCGGCCTTTATGCCGGCGGCGAGTTCCGCGAGGCGCGCGACCTGGACCAAGTACATGTGGTGCTGGGCTTCGCGTCGGTCGGCTACGGGCATCCGGAATATTACCCGTCCATGCTGCTCGCCACCCTGCTCGGCGGCGGCATGTCGTCGCGCCTGTTCCAGGAAATCCGGGAAAAGCGCGGGCTGGTCTATTCGATCTACGCCTTCGCCTCGCCCTACTGCGATGGCGGGCTGTTCGGAATCTACGCCGGAACCGGCGAAAGCGAGGCAGCCGAGCTGATCCCGGTCACGCTCGATGAACTTCATAAGGTGCAGCATAGCGTGACCGAGACGGAACTGGCCCGCGCCAGGGCGCAGGTGAAGGCCGGCCTGCTGATGTCGCTGGAAAGCACCGGCAGCCGCTGCGAACAACTCGCCCGTCAGATCCAGGTGTTCGGCCGCGTGATGCCGGTGTCCGAGACGGTGGCCAAGATCGACGCGGTGACGGTGGCCGGTATCGAGGCCGCGGCCGCCCGCATCTTCCGCAGCCAGCCGACCTTGGCAGCGATGGGGCCGGCAGGCCAGGTGCCAAACCTGTCCGCCATCTCCACGCTGCTGGCCGCCTGATCCGATGAGCCATATGGACCTTTTGGGCGATCTGATCGCCCGCGCCCGCAAGGCCGGGGCCGATGCCGCCGATGCGGTGCTGGTGGCTGGCAGCTCGCTGTCGGTCTCGCGTCGGGACGGCCAGACCGAGCAGCTCGAACGCGCCGAGGGCCAGGATCTTGGCCTGCGGGTGTTCGTGGGCCGGCAGGCGGCGATCGTGTCGGCCACCAGCATCGATCCGAACGGATTCGACCTGCTCGCCGAACGCGCGGTGGCGATGGCGCGGGTGGTGCCCGCCGATCCCCATGGCGGGCTGGCCGAGACGATGACGCCGCCGGAATTGGCCGATCTGGAGTTGGATGACGGCCAGGAGCCGGACGCCACCACCTTGCTTGGCAGGGCCGAGATCGCCGAACAGGCAGCGCGATCGGTGGCCGGGATAACCAACACCGAGGGTGCCGAGGCCGGCTTCTCACGCACCGAGGTCGTGCTGGTCACCTCGGCCGGCTTCTCCGGGCGTGTGATGCGCAGCGGCCATTCGATCTCCGCTACCGCCTTGGCCGGTAGCGGCGTCGGTATGCAACGTGACTACGATTATTCGTCCAAGGTCTATTTTTCCGATTTGGAGGACGCCCACGCGATCGGGCTGTCCGCAGCGCATCGCGCGCTGGCGCGGCTGGGGCCAGTGCGGCCGAAGACCGCCGTGGTCTCAGTCATCTTCGACCCGCGCGTGTCGTCGAGCCTGCTCGGCCATTTCCTTGGCGCCATCAACGGCGCCTCGGTGGCGCGCGGCACGTCCTTGCTGAAGGACCGCATGGGCCAGGCGGTGTTCGGAGCCGGCATCACAATCATCGACGATCCGCGCCGGGTGCGCGGCTCGCGCTCGCGGCTGTTCGATGGGGAGGGCGTGGCAACCCGCACCCGCACGCTGATCGATGCTGGCGTGCTGCAGACCTGGCTGCTCGACAGCCGGTCGGCGCGCCAGCTCGGTCTGATTTCCACCGGGAATGCCGCGCGCGGTACCGGCGGGCCACCCTCGCCGTCGTCCACCAACGTCTACATGCAGGCCGGCTCGCTCACACCGGCGCAGCTGATGGCCGACATCAAGGAAGGACTATATGTCACGGAGCTGCTTGGCGGCGGCATGAACGGCATCACCGGCGATTACAGCCGCGGCGCCGCGGGCTTCATGATCCGCAACGGCGAGATCGCCGAGCCGGTGGCGGAGATCACCATCGCCGGCAACGGTCTGGAGATGTTCGCAAACCTGGTGCCGGCCAACGATCTGGTGTTCCGCCGCGGCACCGATGCACCGACCATCCGCGTAGATGGACTGACGATGGCTGGCGGATGAATAAAAATACCCTCTAATTTTTCTGGTGCGGATTGACTATATCCATTGAGAAGAAACCGGACGCGAAACAAGGGACCATTCATGCGCCGCTCAAGTCGCCTCATTGCCGCTCTTGCCGTGCTTGTCCTGGCGCTGACGCCATCACTCGCCGACGCTCGCGCGGGCAG
>JAYTHH010000151.1:0-5644 GCA_043732745.1 Rhodospirillales bacterium | reverse complement strand
TGTGGGCGCCACCACCGGCTGTGTTGCCGCCGTGCCCGGCTACTTCCCCGCCATGCGCGCCGTCTGCGACCGCCACGGCGCGCTATTGATCCTGGACGAGGTAATGTGCGGAATGGGCCGCACCGGCACCATGCACGCCTGGGAACAGGAAGGTGTCACGCCCGACATCCAGGTCATCGCCAAAGGCCTCGGCGGCGGTTACCAGCCCATCGGCGGCATCCTCATCGCCGGCCGCGTGATCGACGCCTTCCGCGCCGGCTCCGGCGCGTTCATGCACGGCCACACCTACCAGGCCCACCCCGTCGCCTGCGCCGCAGCACTCGCGGTGCAAAAGGTCATCCGCGACGACAACTTGCTGGAAAACGTCCGTGCCATGGGCGTCCATCTGTCAGACGCGCTGCAGGACCGCTTCGGCAACCATGCCCATGTCGGCGATATCCGAGGTCGCGGCCTGTTCCAGGCGATCGAACTGGTCGCCGATCGCGGCGCCAAAACTCCCTTCGACCCGTCCCGCCGCCTTCACGAACGCATCAAGCAGCAGGCCTACCAACACGGCGTCGCCGTCTATCCGATGGGCGGCACCATCGACGGCAAACACGGCGACCATGTCATCATTGCCCCGCCCTACATCGCCACAAAGACTGATATCGACATGATCGTCGAACGCCTGGGCGATGCCGTGGAAGCCGCGCTAATTTCTTAGTGTGGGTACAGTCAGCCGTCTCACCTTCTCACCGGCGCATAAAGGCGAGCCATACGATTTTCGTCCCCCCGGAAGCCGGATTTGCTGTATCGTGTATTAGTCGAAGTAACGAACAAAGAAAGGGGCCAACCATGCGCATCGCATCCCTCACCTTGACCTTGCTGCTCGCCACCAGCGCACACTCATTCGCTCAGACATCACCAATGGCCCATCCCGATCTCTATGCGGCGGCCGGGGATGCAAAATACGGCCCCGTCCCGTCGAGCTTCCCACCGGGCGCCGAGGTGGCCGTGCTGTCCGGTAATCCGTTTGGGGCAGGCGACTATGTGCTGCGTCTCAAAATGCCGGCTGGCTACCTGCTCCCCGCCCACCACCATCCGACCATGGAAAATGTGACGGTCATTTCGGGCCAGTTCCACGCCGGCATGGGCGACAAACTGGACAAAGCCACGAGCATGGCATTCCAGCCCGGCGGCTTCGCCGCGCTCCCCGCAAACATGAACCACTTTGCGTGGACGAGCAGCGAAACGGTCGTGCAGGTCCACGGCGCAGGACCTTTCGCAATCACCTACGTGGACCCGAAAGACGACCCATCCATGAAGTGACAAAGCTTCGTGGCGTATCCCGAGGTCACTCCGCTGCGTCCGCAAACCCACCGGACTGCCGCCCCCAAAGCCGCGCATACGCCCCGCCGTGTCGAAGTAGTTCCGCGTGCGTGCCGATCTCCACAATCCGCCCCTGATCCATCACCACCACGCGATCCATCTTCGAAATCGTGGACAGCCGATGCGCAATCGCGATGACGGTGCGCCCCCGCATGAGCGTATCGAGCTGACCCTGAATCGCCGCCTCCACCTCCGAATCGAGCGCCGAGGTGGCCTCATCGAGCACCAAAATCGGCGCGTCCTTCAAAATCACCCGCGCAATCGCAATCCGCTGACGCTGCCCGCCAGACAATTTCACCCCGCGCTCGCCCACATGCGCGTCAAATCCGGTCCGCCCGTTCCAATCCTCCAGAGTCTCGATGAAATCCATCGCCTCGGCCTGCTTCGCCGCCGCGATAATCTCTTCCTCTGGCGCCCAGGGCCGGCCATAGGCGATGTTCTGCCGGATCGAGCGATGCAGCAGCGAGGTGTCCTGCGTCACCATGGCGATCTGCGTACGCAGGCTTTCCTGCGTCACCCCGGCGATGTCCTGGCCATCGATGGTGATGCGCCCCGAATCCGGCGAGTGAAACCGCAGCAGCAGGTTTACCAGGGTCGATTTGCCTGCCCCGGAATGGCCCACCAGCCCAATACGCTCCCCGGCGGCGATATTCAGCGACAGCCCATGCAGCACGCCGCGCTGCGTGCCATAGCCGAACGTCAGGTTCTCGAACCGGATCGCGCCCTTGGACACCACCAGCTCCGTAGCCCCAGGCTCGTCGCCCATTTGCCGCGGCACGGCGATGGATTTCATGCCATCCTGCACCACACCCACGTTTTCGAAGATGGACGTGATGTTGTCGGCCACCCATCCGGACATGTTGGAGATCTGCCAGGCCAGCGGCAGCGCTGTCGCCACCACCCCCACCGCGATGATCCCGTGCACCCACAGCGACACCGCCACGGCCGCAGTTCCGGCGATCATCAGCGCATTGATGATCGACAAGGTCAGCACGTAACGGGTGATCATGCGCAGTTGCAGGCGGAACGAGGCGGTGTGCTCGTCCACCGACTCGCGCACGAAACTGTCCTCGTCGCGCGCCCGGGCAAACAATTTCACCGTCAGGATGTTGGTGTAGCTGTCCACGATCCGGCCCGTGAGCGTGGACCGCATCTCACTCATCGCGCGCGAACGGTCGCGCAGCCGGGGCACGTAGTACCGCAGCATGGCGGCATAGGCGAAGCACCAGGCCAGCAGCGGCAAGGTCAGCCGCCAGTCATTGGACAGCATCAGCACCAGCGCCGTCAGCCCATACACCACGATGTACCAAACCGCGTTGATGGTCGACACGATGCTCTCCCGCAACGCCGGGCCGGCCTGCATCACGCGGTTGGCCACGCGGCCGGCGAAGTCGTTCTGAAAGAACGACCAGCTCTGCCGCACCACATGCCAATGCGCCTGCCAACGCGTCATGTTCGTCAGACCGGCATTGATCGCCTGATTGGTAATAAGCCCGCGCAGCAGCAGCGTGGTGGGGCGGCCGATGATCAACGCCAGCGCCATGCCGAGCAGCTGGGGCCATTCCTCGGCCGCCAACGTGACGGCGTCATGCGTGGAAACCAACGTCACGACCCGGCCGATGAAGATCGGAATCAGCGTGTCCATCAGCGCCATTGCCAGGCCGGCGCCGAACAACGCGATGATCAGGCCCTTCGCCTGCCGGGCATAGTGCCAATAGAAACGCAGCAAGGCGCGCTCCCCATCTGGCGGCGGCGGCGCTTCCGGGGCGATCTCGGTCGGTTTCAGCTTGTCTTCGAAATATTTGAACATGCCTCCAAGGCTCCAACCCAATGGTGCGCTGCGTCAAACGAAGACTTGCCGCCGGGCAGCAGCCTTGCGTCGCGCGCACGACGAAATCGTGGCATGAACGCCGCTCGCACCCAACGGACCCGATCGATGCCGCATATCCTGTCAGACGCCACCATCGCCGAGCTGCCCAATCATTACGCCGGCAAGGTGCGCGACAACTACGATCTGCCGGACGGGCGCCGCATCATCATCGCCACTGACCGCATCAGCGCGTTCGACATCATCCTCGCCTGCATCCCGCTGAAGGGGCAGGTGCTGACGCAAACAGCGCGCTTTCAGTTCGAAGCCACCGCCGATCTGTGCCCCAACCACGTGCTGTCCTATCCCGACCCCAACGTGGTGATCGGCCAGCGCCTGGATATCCTGCCGGTGGAGATCGTGGTCCGCGGCTATCTCGCTGGTACCACCGGCACCTCGATCCTGACGATGTACGACAAGGGCCGGCGCGACATGTATGGCGTGCGCCTGCCGGACGGGATGCGCGCCAATCAGAAGCTGCCGACGCCGATCATCACGCCTACCACCAAGGCGTACGACGGCGGCCATGACGCGCCGCTCAGCGCTGCCGACATCATCGCGCAGAAGTTGCTGTCGCCGCAGCAATGGGAGACGCTACAACACTACGCCTTCGCGTTGTTCGCCCGCGGGCAGAAAATGGCGGCCAAACAGGGCCTTATCCTCGCGGACACCAAATACGAGTTTGGCACCGATCCCACCGGCCGCATCGTGCTCGCCGACGAGATCCACACGCCCGACAGCAGCCGCTACTGGTTCGCCGACGGATTTGAACAGCGCTACGAGGCCGGCGAGAAGCCGCAAAGCTTTGACAAGGATTTCATCCGCAGCTGGGTCACCGCGCGCTGCAACCCCTACACCCAGCCGGTGCCGGAAATCCCCGCCGAGATCATCGCCCAAACCACCGAGGTCTATATCCAGGCCTACGAGATGATCACCGGCCGTGTGTTTGAGCGCCCGTCCGACGACGAGCTGCCGTTGGACCGAATACGCCGCAACCTGGCGCCTTACTTCACCGCCACTTGAAGGGCGCTGGAAGCAGGGTTGAGCCGCAACATCACAAGGTTCAGTAAAGCGGCAAAGCTGACCCACGCCAGATAGGGCGCCAACAGCCAGGCTGCCGTCAGGGAGTGCGGGGCAAAGGCTGCAACATTTGCGGCGATGGCTGCCCACAGGAAGCACACATCGATCAGCGCCAGATCGATCCGGCGCGCACCGAAGAACAAGGCCGACCAGCCGGCATTCAGCACAAGTTGCAGCCCGAAGATCGTGAATGCCAGTGCGGCGCCGGCCAGCCCGGCCTGTTTCCAGACCATCCAGCCCGACACCGAAATCATCGCATAGATCACCGTCCAGGCGACCGGGAACAGCCATTTCGGCGGCACCCAACTCGGCTTGGCCAGCCGGTCGTACCACGCGCCCGGCTTGAAAACCGCGCCGCTCGCTGCGGCAGCGGCGCAGACGGCGATGAACCCCAGCAGGGCGTAAAATTCGTTCCAGGTCATTCGCGCACCGATTCGATCATTCAAACATAAGTGGTCCGCAGCCCGGTCGGTTCCAAGCCCGGATCAGACGTGCTGGCCGCCGCTGATATGGATTTCCGCGCCATTGATATAGGATGACCCCTCCGAGCACAGGAAATGAATGGTCTCGGCCACCTCGCGCGGCTCGCCAAGCCGACCCATCGGCACCTCGCGCACCACCAGCTCGTCCGTCCCTGGAGACAGGATGGCCGTCTTGATCTCGCCTGGGGCGATGGCGTTGCAGCGGATCTTGTGCGCCCCCAGCTCATGCGCCAGCTCGCGGGTGAGGGCGGCAAGACCCGCCTTCGAGCACGCATAGGCGACGCCCGCGAACGGATGCACGCGGGAGCCCACGATGGACGTCACATTGACGATCGAGCCCTGCGCCGCCTCCAGCTCCGGCACCAAGGCGCGCACCAACAGGGCGGTGGACACCAGATTGACGTTCAGCACCTGCGTCCAGGCATGCGCGTCGGTGTCAAGCACCCCCATGCGCGACCCTTCCGGGCCTTTCGGGGAGACTCCGGCATTGTTGACCAGCGCATGCAGCTTACCGTCCGGCAGGCGGGAACGGACCTCCGCGGCCAGCGCCGGAATGGCCGAAAGATCCGCAAGATCGGCGGTGATATGCGCCGCCCGCGCCGCCGGCCAGCCACACGCCGGATCGAATGGCTGCCGCGAAACGGTGAGGATGCGCCAGCCGCGCTCCTGAAACAGCTTCACGGTGGCGTGGCCAATCCCCCGGCTGGCCCCGGTGAGCAGCATGATTCGTTGTGGCGGCGCCACACCCTTCGCACCTGTTGGTTCCGTCATGACCGGCACTCCCGTTGGAACGAACACGATAACGCGCCGTTGCACAGACGCGAAACCAGGCATTCGTCACGAGGAT
>JAYTHH010000150.1:0-5649 GCA_043732745.1 Rhodospirillales bacterium | reverse complement strand
CGAAGGTGGTGATGACGGTGGCGGCAAGGTTGCGGTCGAGATCGACACTGGCGCGGCCGCTGCGGAAGCCGCGGATGGCTTCGATGCCGTACAAGTTCTCGCCCAGGCCGTAGCGGATGGTGTGGCGTGAGTTCCAGAACAGTTCATCCAGCACTGCTGTGTCGTTCTTGACCAAGGCCTGGTCGTAGCGGTCGAACGCCGCGCGAACCTCGGCCACGATTTCCGGAATATTAACTTCCATCAGGCAAAATCCGGGGCGATGGGGGCGGCGCAGACGCCCATTTTTTCGAGTGTGGCGGCGGCGCGGAACAAAGTTTCCTCGGCCCAGGGCGCGGCGATGAGCTGTACCCCGATGGGCAGCCTGCCGAGGGCGTTCTGGATGGGCGCTGCGATCACCGGCAGGCCGATGGCGCTGATCGGCTGGGTATAGACGCCGAAGCTGGCGCGCAGCGGCACCGACTGGCTATCCGCCTCCAGCATCGCCTGGCCGATCAGCATGGCTGGCGCCGGGGTGGCGGGGGCGATCAGGATGTCCCAGTCGGCGAACAGGGCCAGCACCTCACTGCGGTAGCAGCTGCGCACGCGCTGGGCGTGCACATACCATTGCGCCGGCAGCAGCGCGCCGGCGAGCAGGCGGTCGCGGGTGAGCGGTTCGAAATCGTCGTAGCGGGTGCGGAGGTCGGCGAGATGCTGGTTGGCGCCTTCAGCGGCGGTAATGAGGAACGCGGCGGCCCGACCGGCAGCGGCGTTTTCGATATGCACCACCTCAGTGGCGCCGAGGGCATTTGCCACGCGGTCGGCGGTCTCCTGTGCCACTGCCATGCCGTTTCGAGAAAAGTGGCCGCCAAGGCGGGCGATGCGCAACCCGTCGATGCCGCTGGCCAGGGTGGGGGAAACCAGTGCCATGCCGCGCCAATGCTGCGCGGGATCGCCTGCGTCTTCGCCCTGCATCGCTTCGTAAGCCAAGGCGAGATCGACGACAGATCGTGCGAAAGGGCCGACATGGTCAAGGCTTGGCACGAACATCACGCCCCCGGCGCGGGACAGCCGGCCATAGGTAGCTTTGATGCCCCAGAGGCCGCACAAACTGGCCGGCACGCGAATGGAGCCGTTGGTGTCGGTGCCGAGCGAGAGCGGCACCAGCCCGGCTGCAACCGAGGCGCCGGAGCCGCCGGACGATCCGCCGGCAACCCGGGAGAGATCGTGCGGGTTGCGGCAGGCGCCATAGTGGGTGTTCTCGGTGGTGAAGCCGTAGGCGTATTCGTCCATGTTCAGCGTGCCGACGCAGATGGCGCCGGCGCGTTCCATGGCGGCGACCGCAAAGCCGTCCTGGCTGGCAGGCGGCTTGCCACGCTCGATGATGCTGCCTGCCAGCGTGACGAGGCCCGCGACGTGGAACAGGTTCTTTGCGGCGAAGGGCACGCCGGCGAGCGGGCCGGGGCTTTCGCCGCGCGCGATGCTCCCGTCGATTTCGGCGGCGCGGGCAAGGGCACGGGTTTCAAGCACGTCGGTGAAAGCATTGACTGCGGCGTTATGGCTTGCGATGCGGGCCAAAGCGGACTTGGTGGTCGCGACGGCGGTGATCTCCCGCGATTTTACCTTGGCTGCGATCTCGGCGGCTGTAAGCGTGTGCAGGCTCATGCCACGAACACCGGCGCCGGTTCCGCGTCATCCGGCACGTCCATGTTCAGCGCAGGCGCACCAACGAGGACCACCAGCGCGAACGCCTCGGCGAGCGTGGCAAGGCGTTCGGGCGAAAGCTGCAGGCCGACCGTCGGGACGGCCGCTGTCACATAGGCGAGCGGATCGAAGTGGTCGGGGTCGATCATTGCAAAATCCTGTTTCAGGCGTGCTCCGAGGCGTCGAAGCCGTTGGGCAGGACGCCGGTGGGGCGGATCATGTCGTAGGGGCCGCGTGCCAGGAAGCGGCCGGTGCCGGGCTCGGCCTGCACCATGCCGTCGCGCATCACGATCTCGCCGCGGCGGATGGTGGTGATGGGCCATCCAGTGACCTCCAGGCCTTCATAGGGCGTGTAGTCGATGGCGTGCTGCATGTGGGCGTTGGTCAACGTGGTCTTTTTCGTGGGGTCCCACAGAACCAGGTCGGCGTCGTAGCCGGGGACGATGGCGCCCTTGGCCTGCAGGCCGAAGAGTTTGGCGGGGTTGCCGGCGATCAGGCGGGCGAAATGGGACAGAGAGATATGGCCCTTCATCACGCCCTCGCTGAATATGATCGGCAGGCGCGCTGCAAGCCCTGGCACGCCGTTGGGGATGTCGCGAAAATTGGCGTCGCTGCCGTTGGCGCGTTTTCCTCGCGTGCCGTCGTAGCACCAGCCGGAATGGTCGGAACTGATGATGTCGAGCGTGCCGCGCCTGATGTCCTGCCACAGCGCCAGTTGGTCGGCGGCGTCGCGTGGGGCAGGGGAGCACATGAACTTCGCGCCCTCAAAGCCGGCGCGGTCCATGTGATCGGCGGTCAGGACAAAATATTGCGGGCAGGTTTCGCCCCAGACCTTGAGGCCGCGATGCCGGGCGCGGGCGATTTCCTCCGCCACTTCCGAGCAGGAGACGTGAAAGATCTGGATGGGCTGGTCGACCATTTCGGCGAGGGCTATGGCGCGATGGGTGGCTTCGCGCTCGATCATGCGGGGGCGGGACCAGGCATGGTATTTGGGTTCGGTCATGCCTGCGGCCAGCAGCGCCTCGGTGCGCCAGCCGATGGCGTCGTAGTTCTCGCAATGCACCGTCACGAGTGCGCCGGCCCGGCGGGCTGCGGCCAGCACGCGCAAGTAGGCGCGGTCATCCAGCGCCAGGGCGTCGTAGGTCAGGAACACTTTGAAACTTCGCACGCCGCTGGCCACGACCGCTGGGATCTCGTCCCAGATCACGCTGTCGGACGCATCGGTGATAATCTGGTGGAACGAATAATCCACCATCGCGGAGGCGGCGCGACGGCGGTATTCCGCCAGCGGCTCCAAAATGCCGCCGCCTTTAAACTGGGTGGAGAACGCCACGACGGACGTCGTGCCGCCGGCAAGGCAGGCGGTGGAGCCGGTGGTCCAGCTCTCTTCGTCCGCACCGCCGCCGTCCTGGAGCTGCTCGATATGGCAATGGGTGTCGACGCCGCCGGGCAGCACCAGCAGACCGGTGGCGTCCAGCTCCCGCCCGCCGCCCAGGTTCTCGCCGATCGCCGCGATCCGGCCACCGATGACGCCGATATCGGCGTTGAACACTTCGGAATTGGTCACGACCGTGCCGCCGCGGACTACCAGATCGAATCCGATCATCAAGCGCTCCTTGCAACAAGCCACCAGAGTGAAAGCATCGGGTGGCGGAGGCAACCTTGGCTGTTAGGCGAGAAGCGCCTTCAGTTTCCGAACCGCCGAGTCGGGCGTGGTCAGCACAGGCAGGCCGGTCGCGCGGGCCACGTCGTCAGCGGCGCGGGCGAGGCTGAACTGGGCCAGGGTTATGACGTCGCACCCGGAGAACCGCATTGCGGTCTCGGCGGCGAGCCGATCATGCGTGGCCCCGTCGCCGGCGTTCAGCGCGGCCAGGGCACCTTCGATCAGCAGGCTTTGGACGGGGCGACCGAATTCGGCGGGCATGGTGGCAAGCGTAGGGGCGAAGGTGGCGAGCACGCCGATATTCCGGAATCCGGTGGCGTCCTCGATCATCGCCTCATTCGGCTTCAGCACCGGCATCGGCGCCAATTCGGCAGCGCAGGCCTCGATGCAGGGGCCGAACGCCGAGCAGGTGAACAGGATGCCGTCCGCACCCGTATCGCGTGCGTAACGTGCAAGGGTGAGGAAGCGCGTGGTCATGCTGTCGAGGCTGGCGCCGGCGGCGAGATCGGCGGATAGGCTGTCGTCGAGCAGGTTGGCCAGCGATACGGCCGGCCACAGACGGGCGAAGGCGGCGTTGATCGGGCCGACGGAGTGGCGTAGCGCGTGGATCAGCGCAACCCGCATGTCAGCGCGCCGGGCAGCGGATGAGGGGCTCTGGAAAATCCGAGCAACCTTCGAACACGATCTCGTTTTCGCTGCGGCGGACAACATGCAGGCTGTTCGGCTCGGCGCACCCGAAGCCCAAGGCCGGCTCGGGAGGCGCGTTGCCGAACAGCCCGAAATCCTGGCGCGGCTCCACCCCTGGTGAAAAGCGGAAATCGGTCGAGCCCGGGGCTGCGCGTACCGTTTCGATAATGCGCTGGTGGTAGAGCTGGTCGATGAGGGTGGCGCGCAGAACCAGGTCGCGGGTGAAGATCACCACCGGTTGCGACAGGCAAAGTTGCGCGGTGAGGCCGGATGGCACCGGAAACAGGCCGCCGGTCCAGGAGCCGTAGAGCCAAGCATGCGGCACCGTTTCCGCGGCGTTTTGCGCGGCGGCCCGTTGGGCTGTGGCGTCCGGTGCGAGCAGCGGGGTGGCAAGGCAGGCGATGATCAGGCAGACAGCAATTCGGTGCATACGGTCCTCGGCACGATTTCGCCATAGCATACGCGCCCGCACGCCACGAAGGACACTCATTGTGCTCAGACGCCTTTACTATCACGTCCTGGCCTTGGCCGCCTCGCGCCATGCAAGCTTGTGGCTGGCGGTCATCGCTTTCGCCGAAAGCAGCTTCTTTCCGATACCACCGGATGCGCTGCTGGTGCCGATGGCGCTGGCCCGGCCGGACCGGGCCTGGCGCTATGCTACTATCTGCACCGTGTCGTCCGTGTTGGGCGCAATGCTCGGCTACCTGATCGGATTTGCGCTGTTCGACGTGGTGGCACGGCCGCTGCTGGACTTCTATCACTATGGCGAGGCGTTCGAGCAGTTCCGGGTCCGTTTCGCCGCGAACGGCGTCTATCTGATCCTGCTGAAGGGATTGCTGCCGATTCCGTTCAAGATCGTCACGATCGCGTCGGGCGTGTCGTCGGTCTATTTCCCGGCCTTCGTCGCCGCCTGCATCGTCACCCGCGGCGGGCGATTCTTCCTGCTTGCCGGCCTGATCCGCCTGTTCGGCGAACAGGTGCGGACGTTCATCGAGCAGCGCCTGATGCTGGTGACCAGTCTTTTCGCCGTGCTCTTTGTGCTGGGGTTCGTTCTGTTCCGTTACATCTGACGATCGCGACGGGCCGAATCGATCGCACAGCGGCCCGTTTGGTGGAAAATGTCGCGTTTAGACAGTGCGGCTGATGTTTTGTTGCGATGCGCGCAACGTCCGGTCTTGCATTCCCCCCCGGCTGAATCAATAAGGAAAGCAGAAAGCCGGGATAGCGAGACTGCGAAGTTGCGTCACCCGGAATGTATACGTCAGGAACGGCCCAGGCAGGGCTGATAAGGAAACCAATGAGCAGCGCCAACCACGCACCCGGAGCCGGCGATCTTGTCGCCCGGGTAAAGCGGGACCCGAATTACATCGAACTCGAAAAGAAGCGTTCCGCCTTTGGCTGGACCCTCACGATCATCATGCTGGTTATCTATTTCGGCTTCATCGTGCTGGTGGCGTTCTTCAAGCCGCTGATGGCGACCCAGGTTTACGGCGTGGTGACGCTGGCGTTTCCGGTCGGCCTTTTCGTGATCGGCAGTGCCATCACGATCACCGGCATCTACGTCACCCGTGCGAACGGCGAATTCGACCGATTGACCGCCAAGGTTGTGGAGGCGCAGC
>JAYTHH010000149.1:0-5663 GCA_043732745.1 Rhodospirillales bacterium | reverse complement strand
CAGGTCCGGCGGCAGGAGGAAGGCTTGCGAGCGATCATAAGGGACAAAGGTTGCCATGAACGCAGTTTGCAACATTTGCCGGGGTATGTGAATCCGACCGGCTGCTAGGGCAACGCCCGGCACCGCACAAAGGGGTGTCGGGCGTTTTGCGTCTTGGGCATTATTTCTTCGAGTCGTTGGCCGGCTTCGGCGGCGCCACTACGCTTGCGATCGTCTCACGCAGCACGGTGATCTTCACGCCCGGCGAAATCTCCAGCTCGATCTCACGGCTGTCATCGGCCGGCGGCTTGCTGACGATGGCGATGATGCCGCCGCCGGTGATGACCCTATCGTTGCGCTTCAACATCGACAGCATCGACTTCATTTCCTTCTGCTTCTGCTGCTGCGGACGGATGAGCAGGAAATAGAACACGCCGAAAATCAGCAGCAGCGGGGCGAACTGCGTGGCGCTGGCCATCAGACCGGCAGCATCCTGGGCGTAGGCGGGGGAGATCAACATAGGGTATTCCGCTGGTGGTATTGTGAAGAGAGTGGCCGGACCATAGTTTCCGCCTCCACGACGTCAAGTGATTGGGAAACAGCATGGATCCGCGCATTCTGGAGCGTATCGCCGAGGCGCTGGAGCGTTTGGCTCCGAAGCCGCCGCACAAGGTCGACCTTCTGGCCGCCGATGCGTTCATCTGGCACCCGCATCCGGCACAGTTGCAGCCGGTTCAGAAGATTTCCCGGGTTGATCTCTCGCTGCTGGTGGGTATCGAGCGCCAGAAGCATCTGGTGCTGGCCAACACGCTGCAATTCGCCCGCGGCTTTCCGGCTAACAACGCCATGCTGTGGGGCGCCCGCGGCATGGGCAAAAGCTCGCTGGTCAAAGCCGCCCATGCGGTGGCGAACGCGGAGCGCATGGGCAGCCTGGCGCTGATTGAGATCGCCCGCGAGGACATCGTGTCGCTCCCCGAACTGCTGCGCCTGCTCCGCTCCGAGAGCCGCCGCTGCCTGGTGTTTTGCGACGACCTCAGCTTCGAGCGCGAGGACGCCGACTACAAGGCGCTGAAATCCGTGCTCGACGGCGGCATCGAGGGGCGGCCGGACAACGTGCTGTTCTACGCCACATCGAACCGCCGGCACCTGATGCCGCGCGAGATGATCGACAACGAACGTTCCACCGCCATCAATCCCGGCGAGGCGACCGAGGAGAAGGTCTCGCTGTCCGATCGGTTCGGGCTGTGGATCGGGTTTCATAATGCGGATCAGGAGGCCTATCTGGCGATGGTGGAAGGCTATGCGGCCGATTTGGCGCTGGATATCGACCGCGATGCGCTGCGCGCCCACGCCGCGACGTGGTCCACCATCCGCGGCGGTCGTTCCGGCCGGGTGGCGTGGCAGTTCGTGCAGGATCTGGCGGGGAAGATGGGGGTTGCGACCGGGGTGTGATCATGGGCTTCGTCCATCCTCGGAGGTTTGCAGGGGGTGGACAAGAGCCCAGCAAAGTCACCCGTCACTTTTCAATGGTTGGGACGGTCCGTTCCTCTCTGTCGGAATGCTTGTAACGAATGACGAACCCGCCGCACGCGATCAGAAAAATTGCGCCACTTTGATAGATCAGCGTCATCCCGTCGGTGGTTTCCTTGTCGCCCAGGATGATCAGCCGTGCCAACGCGGTCACGGCAATGAACAGCGGCAGGTCGATCGGAATGCGCTTGGACGAATAGTAAACGCCGAGCATGCCGATCACCTCGGCAAAGATGAACATCAGCAGCAGATCCTTCAGCTCGACATGCCGCCGTTCGATGATCGCCCAGACCTCCTGGCCCATTGCCATGATGGCAAAGAGCCCAATCACGATCAGGAAGGCCTTCTCGACGAAATCCATCAGCTTGCCCATCAATCCTCCACAGTCATTCAGACGAGATGGTCGAGTAGAACCAAGCGTCCATCTTCGCCGTCGATGGCGGAAATGCTGCCGGTGCCGATGCCATAGACCCATCCGTGCAGGGTCAGCCCGCCAGTGGCAAGGCGCGCCGCCACGGCAGGATGCGTACGCAGATGCGAGAGTTGGGTGCGAACGTTCTGTTCTACCAGGGCCTGCACCAGTGCGTCTCCCGCAAGGTCCGGCTGCGTTGCCGCTACCACAGAGCGGGCCGCGTGCGCATTGCGCAGCCAGGATGACACGGTGGGCATGCGCTTCAGTGTCTCGCCCTCGGGCGCCAGCAGCGCCTTCATGGCGCCGCAGTCGGAATGGCCGCAGACCACGATATCGGTCACTTCCAGCCCCACGCAGGCGAATTCGATCACCGCCGACACGCCGCCCATCATCTCGCCATAGGCCGGCACGATGTTGCCGATGTTGCGACAGACGAACAGCTCGCCTGGCTCGGTCTGGGTGATAAGCTCCGGCACGATACGGCTGTCAGCGCAGGCGATGAACAGCGTGTGCGGGTCCTGGCCGCTGGCGAGGCCCTCGAACAAGGCACTGCGTTCCGGGAACTCCTGTTCCCGGAAGCGCCGAACGCCGTCCATCAGGCGGCGCATCGGCTTGGTTTCAGTCAAACCGGCGTGCCGGCGAGCGCGGCCCGCAGCGCGTCTTCCTTGGTGTGGTCGAAGCTGGTGCGCAACACGGTGCCGCCGAGGCCCTTGAGATCTTCCAGAACCTTGTCGGCGGTGAGCTTGCGGATCAGGAGGAACAAGGCGGCCTGGCCCGGGGAGATCGCCGAAGCCACGTCCTTCATGAAGCGGTCGTTGATGCCGAGATCGGTCATGGCGCCGCCAATCGCGCCCGATGCCGCGCCGATTGCGGCGCCTGCGAGAGGATTGAGGAAGATCATGCCGATGATGGCGCCCCACATCGTGCCGGTTGCCGTGGAGACGACCATGGGGCTGACCATCTGGTTCAACTTCACATGGCCATCTTGGCGCTTGACCGCGACCACGGCGTCTTCCAGTTCGATCAAATACTGCGACTGCATCTTCAGTACGTGGTCACGCACCGCTTCGGCCTTTTCCTCGGATGCAAATGCGATGACGACGAGATCGCTCATGGGGTGGTCTCCGTTTAGATCATGATGGGTCGGGGTTGCTTCACCCAGGCGCATAGATATGATCGCTAAAACAAAAAGTTAAACTTGATGATTTTCTCTGCCGAAAATCATCAAGCTCTCAGGCCGATAGATCGAGTGGCCAATTCAGCCGGGACCGAGACGTTCCATCCCGCGCATGTAGGGACGCAGCACCGCGGGTATATCGATACCGCCGTCTTCGCGCTGATAATTCTCCATGACGGCAATCAGCGCGCGACCGACCGCCACGCCGGAGCCGTTCAGCGTGTGCACGAAGCCGGCGGGCTTGCCGTCTGCGCCGCGATAGCGGGTGTTCATGCGCCGGGCCTGGAACGCGCCCATGTTAGAACACGAGCTGATCTCGCGCCACATGCCCTGGCCGGGCAGCCACACTTCGAGGTCGTAGGTCTTGGTTGAGCCGAAGCCGGTATCGCCGGCGCAGAGCAGCATGCGGCGATAGGGCACCTCCAGCAGTTCCAGCACCCGCTCGGCGCATTCGGTCATGCGCTCATGCTCGGCGGCGGAGGCGTCCGGATGGCAGATGCTGACCATCTCCACCTTCGGAAATTGATGCTGGCGCAGCATGCCCCGCGTGTCGCGCCCGGCGGAGCCGGCTTCGGAGCGAAAGCACTGGCTGAGGGCAACGAAGCGATAGGGGAGCTTTGCTTCCGGCACGATTTCGCCAGAGAGATAGTTGGTGAGTGGCACCTCGGCGGTGGGGATGAGGTAGCGGCCGTCAGTGGTCTTAAAGAGGTCTTCCTCGAATTTCGGCAACTGGCCGGTGCCATACATCGTGGCCGCGTTCACCATGAGGGGCACCGCGACCTCCTCGTAGCCGTGCTTTTCAACGTGCAGATCGATCATGAACTGTCCGAGTGCGCGTTCCAGTCGCGCAAGAGAGCCGCGCAGGATGGTGAAGCGGCTGCCGGCGATCTTCGAAGCGCGCTCGAATTCCATCTGGCCGAGCGCCTCGCCAAGCTCGAAATGCTGCTTGGCCGCAAAATTCGGCGGGCGCGGGTCGCCGAATTGCTTGACCACGACGTTGTCGGTCTCGTCGGCGCCATCTGGCACCTTTGGGTCGAGGACGTTCGGCAGTATTTCAAGAATTCGTTTTACTGCGGCCTCGGCTGTGGCCGCCTCAGCCTCTAGATTGGCCATCTCGCCCTTCAGCAAGCTCGCTTCGGCTTCAATGACCGACGTGTCCAATCCGTTTCTCTTTCCTTCGCCGACTTGCTTGGCCAAGGAATTACGATGAGCCTGCAAACGTTGAAGCGCGGTTAGCGAATCCCGCCGCCCCGCCTCCTCCAACATCAAGGAGCCAGCAATCGGCGCAATATTCCGACGTGCCATGTCGAAATCGAATTTAGCGGGATCGGCGAAGACAGACTTGATATCAAGCATTGTCTAATCCGCCGAAGGCTTCGGCTCGACGATCTTGGCCGCGATGATCGACAGCTCGTAAAGGCCGATCAACGGCACCGCGAGGCCGATTTGAGTGATCACGTCCGGTGGCGCCAGCACGGCGGCGATGACGAACATGCCGACATACGCGTAGCGGCGGTATTTCTTCAGGCCGCCGGACGAGACGATGCCCACCTTGGCCATCAGCGACAGCGCCACTGGCAACTGGAATGCCACGCCGAAGGCGAAGATCAGCTTCATCACCAGGTCGAGATACTCCCCCACCTTGGCTTCAAGCTCGATCGGCAGGCCGCCTGCACCGTTGGTGCTTTGGAAGCTGGCGAAGAATTTCCACGCCACTGGGAAGATGAAATAATACGCCAGCCCGGCGCCGGCGATGAACAGGATGGGTGTGGCCAGCAGGAACGGCGCGAACGCCTTTTTCTCGCTGCGATACAGCCCGGGGGCCACGAACAGCCAGATCTGGGAGGCGATCACCGGGAACGAGATGCAGGCGGCCCCGAAGAACGCCACCTTGATGTAGGTGAAGAACGCCTCGGTCAGATGCGTGTAGATCAGGCGCCGTCCGCCGCCCTGGGCTTCCAGCACGTTGGCCAGCGGCTCGGCCAGGAACGAAAAGATGTTCTCCGAAAAATAATAGCAGGCAAAGAAGCAGATCAGGAACGCGCCGATCGACCACAGCAGGCGGCGGCGCAACTCGATCAGGTGATCGAGCAGCGGCATCGGCTTGTCGTCGATCTGGTCTTCAGTCTCGGAAGAGGCCACGGAATTCCTGTATCTTTATACGTGTTGAATTACGCGGAGTGACGGATGGCGTCGGTCTCGGGCGGCACAAAGGCGGGCGGGACCGGCGGCGGCGGGGCCGGCACGTGCACCACGGGGGCCACGATATCCGAGGTTGGCGGGATGAACGCGGGGGCCGGCAACGCTTCGGCGATCGTCGCCTCGGCCATGCCATCGCTCGCATACGCCGCCACGACCGTGTCCTCAGCCGGCGGTGTATATGCAGTATAGCCGGGGGCCAGCGGGTTTTCGTTCATGGCGGCGCGAATAGAGCCATCGCTATCGACAGCCTTGGCGATCTCGCCCTTGATGTCGAAATTCTTGAGCTGGCTGATCTGGTCGCGCACCTCGTGCAGGTTTGCCTCGCGGACCATTTCGTCCACGTGGCCCTGGAAGTCGCCAGCC
>JAYTHH010000148.1:0-5669 GCA_043732745.1 Rhodospirillales bacterium | reverse complement strand
CGACGCGGTCGACGACGGACATGACCAGCAACGGCGGGATGATCGTTAAAGCGCTGAGGGTGATCGACGCGATGCAGACGTCACGCAAGGCCGCCTTTTCAAGGAAGGCGAGATGCATCAACCACGACAGGGAGAACGGCTTGTCGGCCTCCGCAATCGCGCGGACGGCCCGGATCAGCAACACCTCGCCGCCCCACACCTGCATCATGCGCAGTTCATCGACGGGCACCGGGTCCTGCCCGGCATCCGCGGCCGGGTCGCGCAGCCATACGACGTTGCGGGCTGCATCGGCTGCGACCATCAAGGCCGCGGTGCCGTCCTTCAGCAGGATGATCACGGGCGGGGGTGGATTGGATGCGCCCTGTAGCTTGAACAAAGCCCGCCAGCGAACGCGGTCTGCCTTTGCGTACAGCGCCGACGCGCGCGCCCAGTTTGCCAGCGACGCAGGTGAAGGGATGTCTTCGCCGACAGATGCCCGGAAGTCGACGGCCCGCAGTTCAACCCCGTGATGCCGGGCGACCGCGACGACCGCGAGCAGGCGTGAGTTCGCCGATGTCTGCTCGGCAGTGATCGTCGAGGGGTCGAGCCGCGGAACGGATATCGCCTCGCTCGATGGGCCGTCGCCCGGGTTGCTTTGGTCCACTGGCACATCCTTATGCGGCACGGGCCACGCGGTCGCTGACCGGCGGCACGGAGAGAGCATACCATGCCATCACAGCGCATGCTCAAAAAATGAAGTTAACGAAACCTTGCTAAACCTTACCGGAACGACCGTGTGCGACGAACCATCGGGCGACGCAACCCCTGGTGTCTCATTGCCGAAACTGGTGAGGCGGCTGTAGCGCGGCAAGTCTTGTCGCCCGAGGGACGCCGATCTAAAACCGATCGTATGGAAATCCGTCCCGCCGCAGCCAGCGACATCCCCGAAATTCAGGCCATTTATGCTCATCACGTATTGCATGGTGCCGGTACATTCGAGGAGTCTCCCCCCAGCATCGAAGAGATGATCGAACGCTTTGAAGCAATTCGTGGTCGGGGCTGGACCTACATCGTGGCAACCGACAGCACCGGCGTTATCGGATATGCGTATTACACTCAAATACGCGACCGTTCCGCATACAGGTTCTGCGCCGAAGACAGTATCTATGTCCGCGATGACGTGCGAGGCCAGGGGGTTGGGAAGGCCTTGGTTCAAAATCTGTTGAAGGCCGCCGAGACGGCCGGGTTTCGGCAGATGATCGCGGTGATCGGTGACTCCGACAACATCGGCTCGATCGGGGTACATGCATCGCTGGGGTTTCAACGCGCTGGGGTGCTGCGTGCCTCGGGCTTCAAGTTCGGCCGTTGGATCGACACTGTCTATATGCAGCGTCCGCTGGGGCTGGGTGACGCAGACATTACCGCCTAGCCCAGCCGATATCGGGCTGAAGCGAAGGCGTCCGAAACCAGCGCATGCCGCACCGCAGCCTCGTCCACCGGGTCCACCACTGCCAGTACGCTGCAAAAGGGTGGCCCGTTGGCCAGCGCACGCTCCCTGAACAGCGCCGCCAGCGCGATCGAGGCAGTGCCGCGAGACGTGCAGCAGCGGCAATCGATGGGGTGCCGGACCGGATCGATGGCGAGCCTGGCAACTGGCGGCGCCACATGACCGCCCTGCGTCGTCAGCACGGCCTCGTTTGGTCGACGGCTGCTCAACGGACCAAATCTCACGGGAAGCCTGGCGTCGATAAACATCATCGCATGGACATAAGGATAAGCTTATGTCATTTGCAAGCCTATGGACAGTCTTCTCACCGCCTTGCGTGCCTGTGCCGAACCCACCCGGCTGCGTTTGTTGACACTGGCGGGGCGCGGGGCGTTTTGCGTCGTTGAACTGACTGAGATACTTGGCCAGTCTCAGCCGCGGTTGTCGCGACACCTGAAGCTTTTGTGTGACGCGGGTGTGCTGGAACGGGTGCGGGAGGGCGCAAACGTCTGGTTCGGGTTGCCACCCGATGCCGGGTTGGTGCAGGACATCCTGAATAGACTGCCAGAGGACGACCCGGTGTTCGCGGCCGACCGGCGGGCTGCAGCGCGCGTGCTGGCGGAGCGCGCGCGCGTCGCGTCGGAGAGTTTTCGTCGGCAGGGGGCCGACTGGGACGAGATGCGCGCCCTGGGGCTGCCGGCCGGCGATGTAGAGGCGGCGTTGCTCGGCTTGCTGCCAGGCGCCCGCCTGGGGCGGGTGTTGGATATCGGCACCGGGACGGGGCGTCTTCTGGAACTGCTGGCGCCACAGGTCCAGTCCGGCCTTGGGGTCGATGCCAGCCGGGCAATGCTGGCGCTGGCGCGGGCCCGCCTGGCGCGCACCGGCCTGGGCCATGTGTCCGTCCGGCAGGCAGACATGTATCGCCTGCCGCTTGCCGGCGTGTTCGATGTCGTGGTGCTGCAGATGGTGCTGCATTATGCTGAAGACCCTGTTGCGGCCCTGGCCGAGGCGGCGCGCGTGGTGGCGCCTGGTGGGCGATTAATTGTCATCGACCTGGCCGACCACGATCGGGAGGCGCTGGTTGGCCGCCTGGCCCATCGTTGGCCGGGCTTCACGGATGACGCGATGCGCGAACTGCTGATCGGCGCCGGTGTCGAGCCGGGGGTTCCGTCTCGTGTTTCAGGGCCGCTCGACGTCAAGCTTTGGCCTGCGACGATGCCGGCCGACCGCCCTGCCCTGCTTGCCCAAACTGCCATCACCCCAACCTCCGTAACTCCAGCCTTCATAATCGAGGACGTGCAATGACCCGACCCCATCTGCTCCAGGCCCTTCGCGACCAGGTCCTGCTGTGCGACGGCGGCATGGGCAGCCGCGTGCAGGCGCTGACGCTGGATATCGAGCGGGACTACTGGAACCAGGAGAATTGCACCGAGGTACTGAACCTGTCCCGGCCCGACCTGGTGCGGGAGATCCATCGTGGATACTTCGAGGCCGGGGCCGACATGGTGGAGACCAACACGTTCGGTGGCAGCACGATCACGCTGGCGGAGTTCGACCTCGGCGACCGTGCATTCGAGATCAACAAGATTGCGGGTGAGCTGGCGCGTGAGGCGGCGGACACCTTCAGCGATGGGCGGCATCGCTATGTCCTCGGCAGCATCGGACCTGGCACGAAGCTGCC
This sequence comes from Rhodospirillales bacterium, assembly GCA_043732745.1. Lineage (GTDB taxonomy): Bacteria > Pseudomonadota > Alphaproteobacteria > Acetobacterales > Acetobacteraceae > CAIQQQ01. The sequence goes on along the minus strand of JAYTHH010000148.1, from coordinate 2,523 downwards.
GACGCTGGGCAACATCGCCTATGATCCGCTGGAGGAGGCGATCGCCGTGCAGTGCCGCGGGCTGATTGCCGGCGGCGTCGACGCCATCCTGATCGAGACCTGCCAGGATACGCTGCAGATCAAGGCGGCCGTGAATGCAGCGAAGCTGGCCCGGTCGGAAGCCGGCACGGACACGCCGATCTTCGTGCAGGTTACCGTCGAGACGACGGGCACGCTGCTGGTGGGACCGGACATCGCGGCCGCCGCAACCGTCATCCATGCGCTGGACGTGCCGTTGATCGGGCTGAATTGCGCCACAGGTCCGCAGGAGATGGCCGAGCACGTGCGCTGGCTATCGAAGAACTGGCCTGGGCTGATCTCCATCCAGCCGAACGCCGGCCTGCCGGAGCTGGTGGATGGCAAGACCCACTACCCGCTGGACCCGGCGCAAATGGCCTCCTGGGTCGAGCGGTTCGTGATGGAGGACGGGCTGAACCTGGTGGGCGGCTGTTGTGGCACCAGCACCCCGCATATCAAGGCGTTGGACGACATGCTGCGTCGCGTGGGGGCCGGGTATCGCCCGGCGCCGGTCGCGCGCAAGCCGATATGGGTGCCGAGCGTCGCCAGCCTGTATGGGCAGACGGCGCTGCGCCAGGAGAACAGCTATTTCTCCATCGGTGAACGCTGCAACGCCAACGGGTCCAAGAAGTGGCGGGAATTGCAGGAGAAGGGCGACTGGGACGGCTGCGTCGCCGTGGCGCGGGAGCAGGTGGCCGAGGGCTCGAACAGTCTCGACGTGTGCACAGCCTTCGTGGGGCGTGACGAAGTCTATGAGATGAACGAGGTGATCACGCGGTTCACCAGCAGCGTCAACGCGCCATTGGTGATCGACAGCACCGAGACGAACGTGCTCGAGGCCGCGCTGAAGCTGCACGGTGGCAAGCCGATCATCAATTCGATCAACTTCGAGGACGGCGAGCAGGCTGCCGCCGACCGGTTGATCCTGGCCAAGAAGTTCGGTGCGGCCGTCATTGCACTGACGATCGATGAGGAGGGCATGTGCAAGACGCCCGAGAGCAAGCTGGCGGTGGCGCGCCGCCTGGTGGCGTTCGCCTGCGACAAGCATGGCCTGCCGCAATCGGACCTGCTGATCGACCCGCTGACGTTCACGGTCGCGACCGGCAACGAGGATGACCGGAAGCTGGGACAATGGACGCTGGAGGGCATCAAGCTGATCCGCGACGCCTTTCCCGATATCCAGATCATCCTGGGTCTGTCGAACATCTCGTTCGGTCTCAACGCCGCCGCGCGCGCAGTGCTGAATTCCGTGTTTCTGGATCACGCAGTGAAAGCGGGCATGTCGGGTGCGATCGTGCATGTGAGCAAGATCAGGCCTTTGCACCTTATCCCTGCGAACGAGGTGAAGGTGATGGAAGACTTGATCTTCGATCGCCGTGCCGAAGGCTACGATCCGCTGCAGAAGTTGCTGGAGATGTTTGCCGAGCGGAAAGCGGCCGACGCGGTGAAGAAGGTTCGGTCCGAGACGGTCGAGGGGCGGTTGAAGGACCGGATCGTCGATGGCGACCGCAAGGGGCTGGGCGACGAGTTGGACGAAGCGATGAAGTCCCACCCGCCGCTGGAGATCATCAACGATATTCTGTTGGATGGCATGAAGGTGGTCGGCGAGTTGTTCGGCGCGGGCAAGATGCAGTTGCCGTTCGTGCTGCAATCGGCCGAAACCATGAAGGCAGCCGTCGCCCACCTGGAGCCGCACATGGAGCGGATCGAGGGGCAGGAGAAAGGCACGATCGTGTTGGCCACGGTGAAGGGGGATGTGCATGATATCGGCAAGAACCTCGTCGATATCATCCTGACCAATAATGGTTACCGGGTGGTTAATCTCGGGATCAAAGTTTCATTGGCCGATATGGTTGCGGCGGCGAAGGAACACCGGGCGCATGCGATCGGCATGTCTGGCCTGTTGGTTAAATCGACGGTCGTGATGCGCGAGAACCTCGAGGAGATGAGCCGCCAAGGTCTTGATATCCCGGTCATGCTGGGCGGCGCCGCGTTGACGCGCAACTATGTCGAGGATGATTGCGTGCAGGCCTATGCGTCGGGCCGGGTCGCCTATGCGCGCGATGCGTTCGACGGGCTGCATCTCATGGACCGGGTCACGGGCAACGGCTTCGACGATTACCTGGCCGCCCTTCAATCGAAGCGGTCGGGCAAGGCGCGCAACACCAAGCGCAGCCTGGGCCAGGCCGACGTGCGGGCCTTCGCCCCGGTGGACGTCGCTGCCGTGCAGACGCGCCGTCGACGGCTGACGCAGGACGTTCCGGTCACCACGCCGCCATTCTGGGGCCCGCGGGTGATCGAGGCGCCGACCAAGGCCGTCATCCCGTTCCTGAACGAGCGGAGCCTGTATCAGTTCCAGTGGGGTTTCCGTAAGCAGGGCAAGACCTTGGAAGACTTTCTTGGGTGGGCGAAGCAGGAACTGCGGCCGGTCATGCGCCGTATGCTGGGCATCGCCGAGGACGGCAA
>JAYTHH010000147.1:0-1624 GCA_043732745.1 Rhodospirillales bacterium | reverse complement strand
GTCTTCCTCATCAACGGTTTCACCAAGGGCAACTGGCTGGAGGCTCTGCTGTTCGCCGTGGCCGTGGCGGTGGGCCTTACGCCCGAGATGCTGCCGATGATCGTGACGATGAACCTGGCAAAGGGCGCGCTGGCGATGTCGCGCAAGAAGGTGATCGTGAAGCGTCTGGCAGCGATCCAGAATTTTGGCGCGATGGATGTGCTGTGCACAGATAAGACTGGCACGTTGACCCAGAACCAGATCATCCTGCAATATCATCGTGACATCGAAGGCCATGACTGCGACCGCGTGCTGCAATATGCCTGGCTGAACAGCCATTTCCAGTCCGGCCTGAAGAACCTGATGGACGATGCCGTGCTGGCCTATGCCAAGCGCCCTGGCATGACCCTGGTGTTCACCGGTCAGACGAAGATCGATGAACTGCCGTCCGATTTCCATCGCCGTAGGATGTCGGTGGTGGTCGATCCCGGGGACGGGACCCCCATAATGATCACCAAGGGTGCCGTCGAGGAGATTTTTGCGATCTGCGACGCCTACTGGCTGCCAGGCGATGGCGGCACGCTGGACTTGGGGCATCTTGCCAGCGCCAAGCAGGAGGCGACGCGTCTCAACATCGAAGGATTCCGCGTGGTGGCGGTCGCTTACAAAGTGACCCCTGCGCCGAAAGCGGCCTACGCCACCGCCGACGAGACAGGACTAACGCTGCTCGGCACGATCGCCTTTCTCGATCCACCGAAGGACGGCGTAGCCGATGCCATCGCCGCCCTCAATCGCGCCGGCGTGACGGTGAAGATCCTCACCGGCGACAACGACCTCATCACCCGCGCGATCTGCCACCAGGTGGGGCTGCCAGTGGAGAAGATCGTGCTCGGCAGTGAGGTTGCAACCATGGGCGACTCGGAGCTGGAGGAGGCTGCAGAGCACGCCACGGTGTTTGCAAAGGTCTCACCGGAGCAGAAGGCGCGGGTGATCGATGCGCTACAGCGCCGCGGCCATGTGGTGGGCTATCTCGGTGACGGCATCAATGACGGCCCGGCCCTGAAGGCCGCCGATGTCGGCGTATCCGTCGACACCGCCGTGGACATCGCCAAGGAATCGGCGGACATCATCCTGCTGGAGAAAAGCCTGACGGTGCTAGAGGACGGCGTGATCGAGGGTCGCAAGATCTTCGGCAACATCACCAAATACATCAAGATGGGCGCCAGCTCGAATTTCGGTAACATGTTCAGCGTGCTCGGCGGCAGCATCTTTTTGCCGTTTCTGCCCATGGCGCCGATTCAGGTGCTGACCAACAACCTGCTCTATGACTTCTCGCAAACGACGATTCCCACCGACAACGTCGATCCGGAATATTTGGCCAAACCCCATCATTGGGAAATCGGCAAGCTCGCGCGCTTCGTGTTCGTCATCGGCCCGATCAGCTCGGTGTTCGACTGCGCCACATTCTTCATGATGCTCTATGTCTTCGACGCTTGGGAAAATCCGGCCTTGTTCCAGGCCGGCTGGTTCGTGGAATCGCTGCTCACCCAAACGCTCATCATCCACATCATCCGCACCGCCCGCATCCCGTTCTTCCAGAGCCGCGCGAGCCTGCCGCTGATCCTGACCACCACCGTGATATCCG
>JAYTHH010000146.1:0-16678 GCA_043732745.1 Rhodospirillales bacterium | reverse complement strand
AGGGTCTCGACGCGCGCATCCTCATTCCCGGATATCGGGCGATCCTGGAAAAATACCCCGAACTGCGGCCGATGACAGTGCTGCCGGGTCTGGCGGAGATCCCCCACTGCGCGATCGCCAAGCTGCAGACCGAAGACGGCCTGCTGCTCTACATCGTGATGTGCGACGAGCTCTATAACCGTGAAGGCTCGCCCTATGGCGACGCCAATGGCCAGGAGTGGGGTGACAACGATCTTCGCTTCGCCCGCCTGGGCCTGGCCGCGGAACAGATTGTGGCAGGCAATGCCGATCTCCGCTGGAAGCCCGATGTCGTGCATGTCAACGACTGGCCCTCGGCGATGGCGCCGGCCTACATGGCTTGGCGCGGCACCAACACCCCCAGCATCATGACTGTTCATAATCTGGCCTATCAGGGCCTGTTCGAGCGGCACCGCTGCCGCGCGCTGGGCATTCCCGATGCCGCGTTCCAGACCGATGGCGTAGAATTCCACGGCAAGATGTCGTTCCTCAAGGCCGGGCTGTTCTATGCGTCGCATCTCACCACCGTGAGCCCGACCTATGCCCGCGAGATCCTGACCCAGGAGCGTGGCTGCGGTCTGGACGGGCTGCTGCGCACACGCGCCGAGCGCGGCCAGCTCACGGGTATTCTGAACGGAATCGATGACAGCTACGATCCGCAATCCGACCCGCATCTTCAGCATCATTTCGGCCGCCACGATCTGGCTGGAAAGCAATCCAACGCCACCGACGTGCGTGACGCATTCCGGCTCACCAACACCACAGGGCCGCTCTTTGCGCTTGTGTCTCGCCTGGTGCACCAGAAGGGTGTTGATTTGGTGGTCGATGCGGCGCATGAAATATTGCAAGCCGGCGGCGCGCTGGTGGCGACCGGACAGGGCGAGCCGCATCTGGAAGCCGCGATGAAGCAGTTGGCAGCACAGCATCCGGGATCGGTGGGCGTTCGCATCGGCTTTGATGAAACAATAGCCCGAAGGATGTATGCCGGCAGCGATTTCCTGTTGATGCCGTCACGCTTCGAGCCATGCGGGCTAAGCCAGATGTATGCCCAGCGCTTCGGCTCGCTGCCGATCGCCCACAAGACTGGCGGGCTGGCGGACACCATCCAGGACAACGTGACCGGCTTCCTGTTCGACAAACCATCGGCCGCCAATCTCTGCCGCACCATCAGGCGTGCGGTGCGGGCGTTCGCAGGCGGCCGTGTGCTGGACCGGATGAAGGACGCCGCGATGAAGCGACCATCGGGCTGGGCGGATGCCGCAAGCGACTATCGCGCCGTGTACGAACGCGCCTTTGCGATGACCGGCACCGTGTAGCGTGGATGATGATGCGGCTGCCCTGCACGAGGCCTATATGCGCCGAGCTATCGCCATTGCCCGCGATGCCCAGCAGTCCCAAGGTGCGGCGCCAATCGGCTGCGTAATCGTGCGCGATGGCCGGGTGATTGGCGAGGGTAGCAACGAGGTAGGGCTGCAATGCGATCCCACAGCCCATGCGGAAATCGTCTCGATCCGCCGCGCCGCGAAGGCGTCGGGTTCCGCCGATCTGTCGAACGCCACCTTGTATTCCACCCTGCAGCCATGCGGCATGTGCAGCATGGCGGCGATCTGGGCGAACATCGGACGGATTGTGTATGGCGCCGAGCGCCATCAGGTGCACGCGATGTATTTCGAGGATCGCCACCTGGACACGATGGATTTTATCAACGACGCCTTCCGGGACAACCTTGAGGTCATCCCCGCGGTGCTATCCGTAGAATGTGCATCGCTCTACTGGAAACCAGACGACCACCCACCCGAGTGACATTTAGTGTGGGAAGTCTACCATCTTAAGCAATGTGGGTGGCGGAAGTTGTTCACCCAGCGATCACTCACACATGTGTCAACAATGCCACGGGCAACGTGGCGAGCACCTTGCCGACCGCCAGCCTCGCGGCTCCCGCATGCTCGGCTCCGCTCAGCGCATCCCGAAACGCCAGCGCGGACCAACGCTTGGGCAGCACCAACTCGGTGCCGTCCCACACATCGCCGGAAAGCTGAACCGTGCGTGCGTCAGGCGCCAGCAAGGCAGCGTGGAGGGTGACAGCCACAATCGCCACCATCTGGTCGCGCGTGGCATGGCCTGGGCCGGACTGCTTGAGATACCGGGCGAAGGCCAGCACGTACCCGGCCGCAGGGCCCTCCACGATTATCGGCAGATAATGTGCCTCGGCAAAGAACGACGCGTGCACCAGGCGGAACGCCAAGGCGCGCATGATCAGCGTCTGCTTGATCTGCCCGTCGTGCCACGCCGCCAATTGGACTTCCAACGGCGCGTCCGCGGCGGCAAGGCCAGCTTCGCGCACGACGTAGTTAACTGGCCTGCGATTGTCCGGATCGACCAGTGAAAAATCCCAGCGATCGGTGCCCTGGTAAAGATCTGGCACTCCCGGGCAGGTGAAATGCAGCAGGCTCTGCGACAGGCCCCCGATGGCGCCGGCCGGCCCGATGCGGGCGGCGAATTCGGCGATCTCATCCACCACCCGCGACGCGCGCGCGGGGTCGAGGATCTTGAAGACGAAGTCCCGGCAGGCGCCTTCATAGGCCTCGTCCGGCGCCACCCAGGCGGTATAATGCTTGGCCTCGCGCAACGCCTTCTGCTGCCATACGGCAATGCGTTCGGCAAATCCCATGACGCCCTTAGCATCGGTGCTGGCAAGGCCCGGCGGCCAGCCCGCCACCAGCATCTGATACAGCATCGTCTCTGTGGCAGGCTCCGGTGCCACCACGCGTTCAAGCTCGCGGTGAAACGGCGCGTTCAGCCGGGACCAGCGCCGGACCGCCACCGCCCATTCCTCATGCACCTCGCTCAACACCGCCAGTCGCGCACGCAGATCGGCGCCGCGCTTGTGGTCATGCGTGGCGGTGGCGAGCATCGCGCTCGGGTATTTCTGCTGGCGTTCGGCGCAGGCTGCATGAAACGAGGCGATCGAGCGGGAGAACTGCGCTGGGCTGGACCCCACCTCGTTGCGCGACAGCAGGCGGCCGTAGCGATAGAAAGCCGTATCCTCCATCGACTTCGCCGCCACCGGCGACGAAAGCTGCTCGAACCGCACAATTCCCCGCAGCCGTTCCCGCCGGTGCGGCCCAGGCGGCAGGCTCCGCGCGGATTCACCGCCGAGCCATAGATTGATCTGGTCCAGCAAGGGATGATCCGCCGCCCGCATGGTGCGCCGCGCGCCGGACATCGCCCACGCCAACACGTTATCATCGTTGCGCGGACGCCCCGCCAGACCCGCATAAAGCCGATAGACGGGAAAATGCACCAGGATCTCGACCAAGGCGCGGCGGATGGCGGTGAGCGTATAATCCCGTGTGCCCAGGTCGTCGCGCGCCACCCGCAGCAGGGCGGCCGCGGTCCCGTTCAGCTCGCTCGCCAAGGCATCCCGCAGAATAACGCGCCGGGCCGCACGCTCCTCATCCTCGTAGGTGGCATCGCCGCCGGTGATCTCGCGCCACAGATTTGCCAAAGGCTGCTCGCCGCCGGCATCGTGCAGAACGGCGCCGACCTGGTCCATAAAATCATAACCAGTTGTGCCGTCCGTCATCCATTCGGTCGGCAGTCTTTCATGCCCCGCCAGGATCTTCTCCACCACGATGTAGGGTGGGCCGGCGGGTGCGGTGGCCGGACGCTGCCGGCCGGCGGTCTCCATCCGACGACGAAGTTTGCGGCAATAGGCGCGCGGATCAGCCAGGCCATCGACATGATCCACGCGCACACCATCGATCAGCCCGGCGGCATAAAGCTGCAGGATCAGCGCATGGGTGGCGTCGAACACCGCCGGGATTTCGGCCCTCAGACCGGCCAGTGAGGTCACGTCGAAGAATCGCCGCCAGTTGATCTCATCAGCCGCCGCGCGCCACCACACCAGGCGGAAGTGCTGGCGATCGAGCAGACGATGCAGCCGCGCCCGACTGTCGGGATGCGTGGGATCGAAACGCGCTAACGCGGCGTCGATGGCGGCAGCACCTTCAAAAGTCGCTGCAAGCTGTGCCAGCCTGGCCAGCATGGCGCCCCCGGCGGCGCGCGCCACGGCGCGGTTGGAGCCGGGAGTGACTGCCTGGGTGAATGTGTCCACCATCTCGCCGAACACGATCTGGTAGGTAGGTGGCGTGATCGGAAACACGTGCTCGCCATAGATGGCCACAAGCTTCCCCGTGGCTGCATCGAAGTGCAGCGTGATGTCGCCGGAATCGAGGCATTCGCCATAGGGTCCACCGAGGAACGGCGCCTGGATGCGGTTGTGCAGCGCCTGGTCCGGCGGGAGCCAGTCGATATCGAAAAAACCCGCATAGGGGCTGGTTCGTCCCCATTCCAGCACATCAAGCCACCAAGCATTGTCGGCACCGCCGACGCCCATGTGATTGGGCACGATGTCGATGATCAGCCCCATGCCGTGCGTCCGAATGACGGACACCATCCGCCGGAACGCCGCCGCGCCGCCGAATTCGGCATTGATCGAACCGTGATCGACGATGTCGTAGCCATGCATGGAGCCGGGACGTGCGGTCAGGATGGGGGAGGTATAGACATGGCTGATGCCCAGCCGCGCCAGATAAGGCACGATGGCAGCGGCATCGTCGAAGGTGAAATTTTTATGAAGTTGCAGCCGTCCGGTGGCGCGCGGCAAAGTCGTAGCAGATGCCGTGGTATCAGGCATTCGTCGGCTCCATGATAGCGACTTCCGTGGTGTAGCCAGGCAGTTGTCCTGCTTCACTCCGCCCTTCGGTACAATAAACCAGGCTGCCTTGCGGCGGTGGACAGCGCACAGGATCGATGGCTAGATTCGTCGATATCGTCAGGATCGCGCCGTTTCCCAGGCGCCAGCGTGCCTGGACACCATGCGTGCCGAGGGCGGTGCCGTCGATGGACGTCGTGCCAGGTAGATGCGGCACGATGTCGGATTTTCGAAGGCCCAGCAGCATGCGATGCAGTCGCAGCCACGCGTCATGGTCGGCCCGGCTCATTTCGGTAGGGTCGATGACGCTGGCACTGAAGGTGCTGGCGTCGTTCGGATCGGGGATGCGTTCGCGCTTCTCGGGGTCCGCAAAATCCTCGAATTTGGCGAATTCCTGCCTGCGCCCATGCGCCACCGCCTCGGCTAACTCGTCGGTGAAGCCAGAGAAATACAGAAACGGCGTCGATGCCGCCCATTCCTGCCCCATGAACAGCAGCGGGATCTGCGGTGTCAGCAAAAGTAATGCCGTGGCCGCCCGCATCGCCCTGGGATGCGATAGATCCGCCAGCCGCTCACCGAAGGCGCGGTTGCCGATCTGGTCGTGATTCTGCAGGCAGATGACGAACGCCGTGCTGGGCAGATGCGCGCTCGGCGTGCCGCGCGGCCTGCCGCGATGTGATGAGAGTTCGCCCTGGTAGGCGAAGCCGTCCGTCAGGCAACGTGCAAGCAAGGTGCTGGTATTGTCGGCGAAGTCTTCGTAATAGGCGTCCTTCTGGCCTGTCAGCAGCACGTGCACGCAATGATGGAAATCATCCGCCCATTGGCCATCATAGCCGGCGGCATCGGGGCCTTCGCGCAACAGCGCGGAATCGTTGTGCTCGTTCTCCAGCACCAGATGCACGTGCCGGTCCGGCCCCGCTTCGACGCGGATCTCGCGGGCCATGCGCATCAGGAAATCATCATCACCGATGGCGTGCACGGCATCAAAGCGCAGCCCATCGAAACGGAACTCATTGATCCAGTAGAGTGCGTTCTCGATAAAGAAGCGTTGCACCTGCGGCCTGCGGAAATCAATGGCGTCGCCCCACGGGGTTTTCCGGTCGTGCCGATAGAAATCAGCAGCGTAGGCGCTGAGGAAATTACCCTCCGGTCCGAAATGGTTATAGACCACATCGAGGAACACCATCAGCCCCACGCCATGCGCGGTGTCGATCAGCCGCTTCAGATCGTCCGGCGTGCCATAGGTCCCGTCGGGCGCGTAGGGCAGCACGCCGTCATACCCCCAATTATGCGGGCCGGAGAACGCCGCGATCGGCATCAGCTCTACCGCCGTCACGCCCAGATCGGACAGATTGGCGAGCTGCGCCGTTACGTCGGCGAAACCGCCGAGCGCGCCAACATGTAATTCATAGAGCACCGCCTCGTGCCAGGGGCGGCCCTTCCAGTCGGTGTTCTGCCAACGATAGGAAGACGGATCGACCACCACGCTGGCGCCGCCGACCTCGTGGGCCTGGGCGTGCGAGGCGGGGTCCGGCACCGCCAGATCCGGCTTCACCCGGAACAGGTATTTCGCCCCTGCACCGCATTTCACGTCCGCCTCGAACCAGCCATCCGCCTTCGCCTGCATCGCCACGGGTGCCTGACCTTCGACCTCCACTTGCACCGCGTCGAGATTTGGTGCCCACAGCCGGAACCGCGTGTGATTGCCGGACAGCCAGGCGCCGAACGACCGTTCCGGAACGCTCATGCGGCGAGCAAGCGGCGCGCCAGCTCGGCGAGCCCGCGTAGCGGCACCGGTAGCCAGGTGACGCGGCTGGCGGCTTCGTAGCTAATCTCGTAAGCAGCTTTCTGGATCAGGAAAAGATCGAGCAGCAACGGCTCCGCCTCCACGCTGGCCCAGCGCTGCGGCGCCTGTTCATGCACCCCGCGGTAAGCATCGAGGAAGGACTTCACCGCGGCTTCGTGCGCAGTGCGCAGGAAGGGCGTGGTGCGTTCGCCGATGCGCAAGGTCTGCACGGCGATGCTCGATGTCGCCATGGCGCGGGCATAATCGAACGAGCGTAGCATGCCGGCCACATCGCGGAAGGGCGAGTATTTAGCACGACGTTCGTTCAATGGCCGCGCCGGCTCGCCTTCGAAATCGATCAGATACACATCGTCGACAGCCACCAGCATCTGCCCAAGGTGGAAGTCGCCATGGATGCGTGTCTTCAGCGCACCGGGCACCGATTTTGCCAGATTGGCAATCTCGGCCTTCAGCTCTGCTTGATGTGCCATCAGGAAGTCGGCGTCGGCCAGCGTGTCGGCATCCGGCCACGCCGCAGCGGATTTGATGGCGTCCAAGGCACCGTCGATCTGCCTGGACACATCGGCTACCCACGCATCCGCATCCTTTTGCGTCGCCTTTTCGGGCGCGAATGCCGGGTCGTCCGATGGCTGCGCCAGCGCGGCGTGAAGCTCTGCCAGGCGGCGGCCAGTGGTGGCCGCAAAGGTGATGTAGGGCGCCATAGAATGTTCCGTGTCGATTGGCTGTCCTTCCGGGCCGGCCAGGCTTTCTATGGCCTTGCCCAATGTGTCCTGCGTCCATTGCCAACCATCGCCCTGGTTGAACAGGAACGCTTGCAGCACGATCAGCGCCTGCTGCGTACCGTCGGGCAGTACCCGCCAGACCGAGCCGAGCAGCGCCGGCGTGTTGGCATAGCCGATAGCGGTCAGATGGTTGGACATCTCGATCTCGGGGTGGATGCCAGGATGCACGCGACGCAGGACCTTCAGCATCGCCGCATTGCCGATGATCTGCGAACTATTGGATTGTTCGGCCGACAATCTGCGGATCGCCGCATCCGCCGGGATATTCAACTCCGCCATTTTGGGCGTGGCGATAAATCGGACCTCACCATCCTCCATCTTCAGCACGGACTGTGCCCGCAGGCCCGCCAGCACTGCCTGCGGCAAGGCGTCGACCGCGAAGGCATCCGTTAGCAGGCCGGTGCGCCGCACCTGGCGCACGCGGGCCAGGGCCAGCTGCAATTCGAGTGCGCCCATTGGGGCATCGTCCCACGCCACGGCGAGCGGGATGAGGTAGGTGTCGGTGCGTTTGCCCACCTGGACATCGAATTCCGCCAGCATCACGCTGTTGTCACCGATGAGAGCAGTGCGAGCCAACTTGACCGACCGAACCGTGTCGTCCTTGGACGCGAACCAGCGGCGCAGGCCGAGATATTTCGGCACGATCTCGGTCTCCAGCCGCAGCCGCGACGCCGGCTGCAGAATATCCCGCACGCCCTGCCGCAGCACCAGCGTGGCGTATTCCGGCATCGCTTCCGGGGTGGGGATGTACCAGGCCGGCAGTGCGCTGTCGTGGGCGAGTATGAACCAATAGAACGCGTAAGCCGGGAAGGTAAGTTGGTAGGCCAATTGCCCCACAGGCGGAAAGGCGGAGCCACCGATCAAATCCACGGGCACGGTGCCGGCAAATTCTGAAAGATCCAGCTCCACCGCCTGTGGCGTGCGGGACAGATTGCTGACGCACAGAATGGTGGTGCCCTCGAAGATCCTGACGAAAGCGAGGATCTTGCGGTTGCTGGGGTTCAGGAACCGCTGGGCACCGCGACCGAACGCACGCTGCTTGCGGCGCACCGAAAGCATCCTGCGTGTCCAGTTCAGCAAGGAATGCTGGTCGGTGTCCTGCGCCTCCACATTGACGGCGGCATAGCCGTAGGACGGGTCCATGATCGGCGGCAGCACCAGTGCCTCGGGTGCTGCGCGGGAGAAGCCGCCGTTGCGGTCCGGCGACCATTGCATTGGCGTGCGAACGCCGTCGCGATCACCGAGATGGATGTTGTCGCCCATGCCGATCTCATCTCCGTAATAGATCACCGGTGTGCCGGGCATGGACAGCAGCAGGCTCGTCATCAATTCCATGCGGCGGCGGTCGCGCTCCAGCAGCGGCGCCAGCCTGCGGCGGATGCCGAGATTGATGCGGGCGCGGCGGTCCGCGGCGTAGGTATTCCACAGATAGTCGCGCTCGCTGTCTGTCACCATTTCGAGCGTGAGCTCGTCGTGGTTGCGCAGGAACACCACCCACTGACAGTTCTCGGGAATATCGGGCGTCTGGCGCATGATGTCGGTGATCGGAAAGCGATCTTCCTGCGCGATCGCCATATACATGCGCGGCATCAGTGGGAAATGGAACGACATGTTGCATTCGTCGCCATCGCCGAAATACTGCTGCGCGTCTTCCGGCCATTGATTTGCCTCCGCCAGCAGCATCTTGCCTGGGGCGTAGGCATCCAACTCGGCACGGATACGCTTCAGAATGGCGTGGGTCTCCGGCAGATTCTCGTTGTTGGTGCCTTCGCGTTCCACCAGATACGGAACCGCATCAAGGCGCAGGCCGTCCACGCCGGTGTCGAGCCAAAAGCGCATGATCGACAACACTTCATCCAGCACGCGCGGATTGTCGAAGTTCAGATCGGGCTGATGCGAATAGAAGCGGTGCCAGAAATAGGCGCCTGCCACGGCATCCCAGGTCCAGTTGGATTTCTCCGAATCCACGAAAATAACCCGTGTGCCGGCATAGGCCGTGTCGGTATCGGACCACACGTAGTAATCGCGTGCGGCACTTCCCTTCTTCGCGGCGCGCGCGCGCTGGAACCACGGGTGCTGGTCGGAGGTGTGGTTGATCACCAACTCCGTCACCACGCGCAGGCCACGAGCGTGGGCCGCGGCGATCAGGCGACGAAAATCGGCCATCGTGCCATAATCAGGGTTTACGCCGCGATAGTCGGCGATGTCGTACCCGTCATCGCGCAGGGGAGACGGGTAGAACGGCAGCAGCCAGATCGTATCGGCCCCCAACTCGGCGATATAGTCGAGCCGCGAGATAAGGCCAGGTAGGTCGCCGATTCCATCACCGTTGGAATCTTGAAAAGATTTTACATGCAACTGGTAGATCGTGGCGTCGCGATACCATAGCGGATCGGTTTCTGTGCTTAGCAGGCTGGCGCGCGGCTTCGGCTTGCGGGTTGCGATGTTCATACAGTTTGAGTCCGGTTCGCACGCCAGATGGCAAACGGCATGCTTGTGGGATCGAGCGTCAGTTCGTTCAGACCGAGCGCCCATGTCTCGGTGTCGCCCCGCATCAGGTCCTGCATTACCAGTGGGGAATCCTCGGGCAGGCCGACCAGTGCGGGCCAGATATCGATCGTGCAGACCTGCGTCACGCCTGGATCGAAGCTGACGGCCACAAGCACGACATTTTCTTCATTGAGGCTGGATTTGACGTAGCAAAGCACCTGCTCGTTGCCGGTCTCCAGGAAGCGCACGCCGAGATGGCTGTGCAGGGCGGCATTCTCGCGGCGTATGCGGTTCAGTTGCGTGATCTCGGCCACGATGTTGCCCGGCTTTGCCAGATCCCATTGGCGCAACTGATACTTCTCGGAATGGAGATATTCCTCTTTCCCGTTATGCGACTGCGCCTCGCACACTTCGAAGCCGTTATAGACGCCCCACAGCCCCGATAGCGTGGCAGCCAGAGCGGCCCGGATCAGAAAGCCCGGGCGCCCGGAATTGTGCAGGAAGGTGGGGTTGATGTCGGGCGTATTGACGAAGAAGTTCGGCCGGAAGAAGTCCCGCACCGGTGCTGCGTTCAGCTCGGTGAGATATTCGCGCATCTCGCGCGCCGTGTTGCGCCAGGTGAAGTAGGTATATGATTGGTTGAAGCCCACCTTGGCCAGCCGATACATCATCTTCGGGCGCGTGAAGGCTTCGGACAGGAATATCACGCCGGGGTCCTGCTTACGGATATCCGCGATCATCCATTCCCAGAACGGCAGCGGCTTGGTGTGCGGATTGTCCACGCGGAAGATGCGCACTCCCTGGTTGACCCAAAACTGCACTATGTCGCGCAGCGCCTCCCACAGCGACGGCAACGCGCCCTCGGCATAAAACGCGACATTGACGATGTCCTCATACCGCTTTGGTGGATTTTCGGCGTATTGGATCGTGCCGTCTGGCCGCCAGTGGAACCACTCTGGATGCTCACTCAGCCATGGGTGATCGGGGGCGCATTGAATTGCGAAATCAAGCGCGATCTCCAGTCCAGCTTCGGCGGCGGCCGTAATCAGCCGGCGAAAATCGTCAAGTGTGCCAAGATCAGGATGCACCGCGTCGTGTCCGCCTTCGGCCGCACCGATCGCATAGGGGCTTCCGGGATCGTCCGGCCCTGCCACCAGCGTATTGTTGCGACCCTTGCGGTTGATGCGGCCGATTGGGTGAATTGGCGTTATGTAGAGTACGTCGAACCCCATGTCGCGTATCACAGGCAGACGCGCGATCACATCGTCGAACGTGCCGTGCCGATCGAGATCGGTGCCCTGCGAGCGGGGGAAGATCTCATACCAGCTCGCGAAACCTGCAGCCGAGCGTTCCACATCCACGACCAGCTCACGCGGATGGCGCACACGAAAGGCGCGGGCATCAGCCTCTTGCATCAGCCTGGCAGTGCCGGCATCGGCCAGCAGGTTGCGTCGTTCGTTGTCGTCAGCGGCCGAAAGTCGCGCGACGAGATCGATAAGTGCCGCCATCCGGCTGTGTTCGGCGGCCTGGGAGACAAGCTCCATGCCCTCTTGCATCTCCACGGAAACGGACTGGCCGGCGGCATGCTTCATGGCCATGTTCGCGCGCAGGCTGGCAAACGTATCGACCCAGGCTTCGATGGTGAAGACGACCTGTCCCAACTCGTGCATTGGAATGCGCGCCAGCCAGCGGTCGTTGCCCTCCAGCGTCATGGATTGCTCGGTCCATGAAGGTGTCTCGACCGGCCGCCAAAGCACGATGGCAGCGAGGATGTCGTGCCCATCGCAGATGATGTCGCAGCCGATCTCCAGGTCCTGACCCACCAGGGTTCGGGCCGGGAACCGGCCGTCATCGATGGCGGGGGAGACAGCTTCGATCGCAATCCGCGGTGCCTCGTAGAACGCGCCCTTCGGACGCGAGAGCGACTGATCATACATCACGCGGCTTCCTGCATGGGGCTCTGTGTGCTGATGTTGCTGCGCACGAGGTCGTGGATGAAGCCGAGCTTGGCGATCACCGGCGGAGCAATCGCGAACGGATAGAAATCCGGCTGGCCGATGCAACGGTTGAGACTGTTTACGGTGAGGGTGATGGGATGCCAGACCTCCATCAGTTGCTCGATCGTGCCTTCGCGATACGGGTCCAGCCGATCGGCGCTGACGGCTTCGATTGCCGAGCTTTCCGGCGGGCGCAGCCGCAACCCATAGGCGCCGGCCATTTCAAGCGTGTCGACGATGTGAAGGTAATGCGCCCAAGTCTCGGCGAAATCCTCCCATGGATGGGCGCTGGCATAGGCGCTGACGAAATTCTGTTCCCAGTTCGGCACAGGACCGTTTGCGTAATAGGTCTGCAGGGCCAATCCGTATTCCGCGGTGTCATCACGAAAGATGGCGCGGCATTGTCCAATCATGCCGCCGTCGCGCACCAGGTGATCCCAGTAATAGTGTCCGATCTCATGGCGGAAATGGCCAAGCAGGGTGCGGTAGGGTTCCCCCATGCTCACACGCCGCTCCTCGCGCACCACATCGTTGGCTTCTGCAAGATTGAGCGTAATCACACCGTCGTCGTGGCCGGTTATCACGGTCTGTTGCTGTGCGCCGGGGGCGTATTGGGCGTCGGCGAGAAAGTCGAAGGCAAGGCCGATCTCCGGCTGCTCAAGCCGCGTCGCCAGCGGCAGCTTCAGACGCAGCAGCGAGTAGAACAGGTGATGCTTGGCCTGCTCCACACGGCGCCAGTTTTGCAGATTGTTATCGATCGTGAGATCGGGGATGGTGCGGTTGTGGCGGCAGGCGACGCAGAAGCGATCCTCGCTGTATTTTGCAACCAGCCAATTGCACGCGTCGTATTCCGCGTTCGCACAGAACATGTAATCGTCGTTCTCACCGAAAGGGCGCCAGCCGTCGTCGATCAGATCGACAGCGGACAGCGTCTCGCTTTCTGGAACGAAGCCCAGCCGGTGGCCACAGTGGACGCACTGGCGATTTTGGAAATGGAGGGTCTGGCCGCATTCCTGACAGGAGAACAATTTCATGATCGGACAACACCAGTAAGGCGCCACCGTCCCATCCTGCGGCGAAGGGCGATCGCGGTTTGAACATGTGCGATCAATTGGATGCTGGGGCGGATGGTTCCAGGCGGTGTGACGTGAAACACGCAGACGGGCTGCCCATGTGCTGCCGGAGCGGTGCGTCCGGGAACCTTGGGTGGGCGGCGGCGTTTGCGCCATGGCAAACTTCGCGAGAGTGAGATAGGCATGGCGCGACACGACACGGCGAGCATTGACGGGCGCGTGGCCGTGGGCATCCCGGTGCACAACGAGGTAAACCTGATCACGCCTTGCCTCATGGCATTGGCACGCCAGACCGTGGCGGAAGCGTTCGACGTGGTCTTGCTGCTCAACAACTGTTCCGATGGCACCGAGCTCGTGGTGGAGCGGCTGGCGCGGACGCTGCCATATCGGCTGCAGGTGCATGAATACTGGCTCGATCCCGACATTCTGAACGCCGGCGTGGCGCGCAGGCTGGCGATGCTGCATGCGGCATCCTTCGTGGGCGCTGCAGGCGTGCTGTTGACCACGGATGCCGATGCCTGCGTTCCGGCGGACTGGATCGAGGCCAATCTGCGCCATATCGACGCCGGTTGCGATGCCGTGGCCGGCATGACGCGGATGGACCCGGACGACGAGGCGATGCTGCCGGTGCATCTGGGCGAGGAAGAGGCGCGGGTGATGAAGTTCGCATTCCTGCTTGATGAGATCGACAGTCTGCTCGACCCTTGCGCGCACGACCCGTTCCCGCGGCACACCGAGCATTCCGGCGCCAGCATCGCGGTGCGCGCCGAACTGCACAATCGCGCGGGCGGATTTTCGGGTGTTTCCGGCGGGGAGGACCGCAGGTTCTTTCAGTCGCTACAACTTCTCGATGCGAAGATCCGTCATGCGCCGGAGATCGTGGTCACCGTGTCCGGGCGGCTCACCGGGCGTGCCGCCTTCGGAATGGCTGAAACTATAACTCGCCGGATGCGCCAGCCCGATGTGTGGCTCGACAACGATCTGGAATCGGCATCGCGCCGGGCGCTAAGGACCGGCCTGCGTGCGGCGCTCCTGCGGGCGCGGACCGAGGGCGTGACGCGCGAGGGGCTTGCAGCTTTGGCCCTGAGCCTGCGGGTGACGCCTGCTTTGCTGGAGCGGGCCTTGCTTGCACGCAGCTTCGGCGCGGGTTGGGCCGATCTGGAACGGGTGAGCCCGACATTGATGCGGGTGCCGGTTCGCGCCGAAGGTCTGGCGCACGAGACGGCCCAGGCGACGCGCGTGCTGCACGACATCAAGGCCGAGCAGGCGCTCCGGGTGCAAGAATATCAAGTCGATACCGCGATGTTCGCACTTGCCGGTGGCAGCGCAGGGCTGGCTGCACTGCCCGAATGAACGCGTCGGCCGCCGTATCGCCGGTATGGGGGGCCGAGGTATCTCCGAGCCAATTGACCATAACGACCATTCCGTTGCTCTCAAGGCTGTCCTTTGTCCACGTTGCCGTGGCTAGCAGATCGGGCAGCGAAAGATAGTAGAGCACCTCGGAGAACACGATCAGGTCGAAAGCGCCTTGGGGCCAGGCGGCCGGGATTTCCATGCGTTCGAAACGCAGATGATCAAGCGCGGCATTTTCGCGGTGGGCACGGTCCAGCACGGCTTCGACCAGATCGACTGAGAGCAGGCTGCGGCAATGCACCGCCAGCATGCGCGACAGGACCCGAAGGAGCAGCCGATCTCAAATCCGCGTTCAAAGACACGACTTTGCAGCGCCTCGCAGGTGGCAGCGTATTTTTCCTGCTCGTAGACCGATGTTTGATAATCCCACGGGTCCGATGTGGCGGCGTAGAGTTTCTCGAAATAGGTGGCGCCAACGCTGTGGCTCATGGATTCTCCAGATAGCTTTCACGGTCCGACCAGAGGCGCGCCAGAGTGGCGGAATCCAGACGGAAGCCGGTGGGATTGTCACGGATCAGATCCGAGGTCTGCGACCGATGCGCTGCCAGCGCAGCCCCACGCTGCTCGGCATGAGGTGCCACCGGCAGGTGCCAGCCGGAAATGGGATGCTGTTCGATCGGATGATCCTCCGCCACGGTCCAGCCCCAGATCGGGTAGGACAGATGGCGCTGGCCAGTCAGTGAAGCCACTGCACGCGCCATGCGATGCGTCGCCAGATGATGGCGGTGTGGGTCCGCCGCCCAGGGTGCAAAGATGACGGCCGGGCTGGCCTGGCCCACAATCCCTGCCAGAAGTGCCACGGTCGTGTCGAAAGCCGG
Source organism: Rhodospirillales bacterium (assembly GCA_043732745.1). Classification (GTDB taxonomy): domain Bacteria; phylum Pseudomonadota; class Alphaproteobacteria; order Acetobacterales; family Acetobacteraceae; genus CAIQQQ01. Next base: position 1,563 of record JAYTHH010000146.1, on the reverse strand, counting down.
GCCGTCATGCGGGGCTGCGGTGTCCGGCAGGCGCAGAAAATACAAATCGTTGAAGTCCACGCCCAGAATGGCGGCGGCACAGACCGCCTCGCGCTCGCGCAGTTCGGCCAGACGGGGGGCCGCGAATGCGTGCGAGCCGGGGTGTGAGCCAGCGGCGTCCGTCATGAACACGATGCGCGGACGAAGCCCTCTGGCCGCGGAGGCTGCAATGAGCGCCCCACAGCCGATCGTCTCGTCATCCGGGTGCGGCGCCAGAACCACCGGGTTGGCACCGCCCAGCAGCGCATGCAACGACGTCGCCGGAAAGGCCCTTATGGCGGCATGGGCCTCTCCGGCGGAAGCCATCAGGCCATCACCTTGTCAAGCCGGATCGGCAGGTCCCGGATGCGCTTGGCGGTGGCGTGATAGACGGCGTTGGCGATCGCCGCCGCGGCACCCACGGTGGGCAATTCACCAATCCCCTTCACGCCCAACTTCGTGGTGATGCGGTCGCCGGTTTGGACAAAGATGGTTTCAATATCGGGGATGTCAGCGTTAACCGGCACCAGATACTCGGCGATATTCGCATTTGCAAAACGGCCGCTGGCGCGATCGGTGCGGGTCTCCTCCATCAGTGCCATGCCGATGCCGAACACGATGCCGCCGATCAACTGCTGCGCGCCGTTTTGGCGTTGATGACGCGCCCGACATCGAACGCGCCGACCCAGCGTTTCACCCGTAAGCTCCCGAAATCTGGATCGACATGCACCATGGCGAACTGCGCCCCGAAGGCGTGGCGGCTGAATTTCTCGGCTTCTTCCGGTGGGGTTGCATCAATCCGCCTGGTGATCGATGGCGTCCGTGTCTGATCCATCATGCCGCCGATATCAACCTGGCCGTTCGGGCCGGTGATGACGCCGTCGCGCAAGGTGAGCGCTGTTTGATCGAGGTTTCGCCACTGGTCCTTACGGGCCGCGAGCGCCATGGCAATCAACTCGTCGCGCACCGCGGCCGCGGCCTCCCGCACGGCGGGCAGCACGCTGGCCGTGGTCATGGAGCCACCCGACACGGGCGCTTTCGGCAGCCGGCTGTCGCCGAGTTCCACAGGATAACGCTCAGGCCGGCGATGACAGACTGCGGTGCGGTCCGAACCTGCGCGACGGCGTCGTGGGGAGCTGCCGGTAGCACGCTCTTGCCGGCGACCGCACCCAGGACGGTGCGGCGCGTGGGCTGCGTAACGGTCATCGAAACTCTCCTGCCATGCGCTGCTTGGCCAACCCCGATCGCCGAAGACCGCGCGTTCCTGGACATTCTACGCAGGTCCGACGCCAGCATCCGGCATTGGCGCGATGCGCAGGTCATCGTCTCCGGCCGCATCCGTGGCCGGGCCGAGGGCGGTATGGCGGACACGCTGCGCCGGCGTTCGCGGCGTCCGGATGCGTGGCTCAACCCCGTGGTGGAGCCGCCGCAGGACCGCCTGCGCCGGGCGCGTGCCCGCCGTCTGTTCCGCGCGCTGCGTGAGGAACCGGCGTCCGGTGGGCTGCTGCAAGGCGTGTCCGGCGCGCTGCGGGTTCCTGCGGAGGC
>JAYTHH010000145.1:0-5694 GCA_043732745.1 Rhodospirillales bacterium | reverse complement strand
ATTTCACCTCTTTCAACGTGCCGTCGAGCACACCGATCAGGCCTTCGTGAAGGATGTAGTAGCCCGCCGTCACCGGCGTGTAGTCGCGCCGGATGCGGGCGAACGGGTGCAGCGACACCGGGGCGGCGCTGGCGTTGGTCACGCGCTGGTCGACGGTGAACATGAAGTTGTTGTCAAGCCCAAGCACGATCTGGAAATCGAGGCCCGCGCCGTTGTTCCACGCCATGGTCAGCTTGCTGGTCGCCGACAATTCGCCCGACGCGGCCCAGACCGTGTCGTTGCCGGGCAATGCCACGGTGGTGCCCGGGGCGGCGGTCCAGCCGAACTGCACGTAATAGGGTTGCGCCCCGGTGCGTGGCTCCAGCAGGCGGACCAGCGGGCTGTCAGGCGCAATGGTGTCGCGATAGTCGCGCAACACGAGATCGTCGATCCGCGCGCCGAGCAGGCTGACACTGCCTTCCAGGCGGGGGCCGGTGAATTTGACGCGTGGCGCATCGTGCAGGATCACGCCCTGGTCGGTGGGCGAGGTGCCGGCAGCGGCGGCCGGCGTGGCCGATGGCCCGGGGGTGGGCGTGGCCACGGGGGATTTCGAGGCCGACAACTCCGTACCGGCGACCTGCACCGGCGCAGGACGCTTGGGCATGAGAAGCTGGAAACCGAGCAGAATGGCGACCGACATCGCGATCGCCAGCATCAGGCGTTTCTGGTCCATCAGGGTGCCGTCCGGCCTTGTGAATTGGTTTGTGGGATGGGCGCAGGCACCGGGTCGAATCCGCCGGCGTTCCAAGGGTTGCAGCGCAAGATGCGCCGTGTGGCAAGAGCCATCCCACGCAGAGCCCCATGCGTGCGCAAGGCCTCGATCGCGTAGTGGCTGCAGCTTGGCTCGGATCGGCAATGGCCGCCGATCACGCCACGAAGAGTCAATTGGTAGGCTCGCACTGCGCCGGCCAGGAGATGGCCTACGGGATGTCGCGAGACCGTCACGAAACACCCAGCTTTGCAAGCGCGCGACGCAGATCTTCCATCAGCGCAGTGAATGGTCGCGCTCGCGTGGTGTCCCGCCCGATCAGGACCAGATCCACGCCGGACACTGGATGCTCGCGCAGCAAAAGCCTTGCTGCTTCCTTCAGCCGCCGTCGCGTGCGGTTGCGGATCACGGCATTGCCCACCTTTTTCGTTACGGTGAACCCGATTCGGGCGGCATGGCCATCTTCTCGTGGCAACGCCTGCAGAACCAGGCCGTGCACCGCGGTCTTGCGGCCCTTGGAAGCGGCTCGCAAAAACTCTGCGCGACGCTTCAGTCGTTGAGGTAACGGAAGAAGCTGCAATTCGGTTGGCTCAGCGGGCGCCATCGGCATAACCCGCAATGCAGGCTCAGGCCGAAAGCTTTGCGCGACCCTTGGCACGACGATTGGCGAGAACCTTGCGGCCGCCAACGGTCGCCATGCGGGCGCGGAAGCCATGCCGGTGCTTGCGGACGAGTTTGGACGGTTGATACGTACGCTTCACGACGGCACTCCAGAAAACAATATGATGGTGTGCGGCAAAAGGCTGCACATACGGAACGGAGCGCGGTTTCCCGGCCCAGTGTCAAGCGAGCGGCTTATAGGGGCAGCGTGCTCGCCACGTCAACCTAAGCGAGGGTTGTTTGCTGGCGCGGTGCATGTCTTTGCGGCTAGAATCGCTGCATGAATGATCGAAAGAAGACCGCCTTGGCCCTTCAGGGCGGCGGCGTGCATGGCGCATATGCCTGGGGCGTGCTGGACCGGCTGATCGAGGACGGCCTGACCGTCGATCGCGTGGCCGGAGTCTCGTCCGGCGCCCTGTTGGCGGCGATGCTGGTGCAGGGCCTGGTTAAAGGCGGGCCGGATGGCGCGCGCCGCGAGATGCGCAAGCTGTGGGACAGGGTGCGCACCGCCAACGCGCTCAACCCCATGCAGAACGGCCCGCTGGAGCGCTGGCTCTGGGGCTGGGACCTGTCGAACAACCTGGCCTTCCAGGGCATGGAGGCGGCGCTGCGGATCTTCAGCCCCGCCCAGATCAACCCGTTCGGCCACAACCCGCTGCGCCCGGTGATCGATGACGTGCTGGATCTTGCGGCGTTGCGCCACCCCAGCGCTATTCCGCTGACCATCGCCGCCACCGATGTCGAGACCGGCGCGGCGAAATGCTGGGGCAACGCCGCCATCACGGTCGACACGCTGATGGCCTCGTGCTGCCTGCCCTTGGTGTTCCATGCCGTCTGCATCGATGGGCGGTCGTATTGGGATGGCGGATTTTCAGGCAATCCGCCGCTCCGGTCGCTGCTGTCACCGGACCTGCCGGACGAGCTTGTAGTGATCCGCGCCCAGATCGCCATCCGTCGCGGCGTGCCGACCACGCCGGCCGAGATCATGAACCGGCTGACCGAAATCGCCTGTCACGGCGTGCTGGAGGCCGAGCTGGCGGCGTTGCCCACAACTATCCAGGTGATCTCCCACGGGGCCGACGAGGTGCTGTCGGATTTGCCGATCTCGTCCAAGTTCAACGCCGGCGATGCCTTTATTTCCACGTTGTTCGAAGCCGGGTGCGGCGCTGCCACCCGAAAACAGGCCGCCGAGTAAATCATGGAGAGCGATGCGCCCAGGAAAGACGTGGACACCGACCCAGTCCGTGCGTTGGGCCATGCGCTGCGCAACACCCTGTCGCCGGCGATGTTGGTGGCCGAGCGGCTGTCCGACCACGCAGACCCCGCCGTGCAGCGGAGTGCCAAGATCATTCTCGAGTCGTTGGACAAGGCCGCCGAAGCGATCAGAGCCGCCGTATCGAAGTAGGTCTGGAAATGCCTGAGGCCTTGCGGTGCCGAGAAGTGCGCGTTGAAACCCCCGGGGGTGCCACGCCTTCGGCTCGCACTGACGGCGAAGGGGGTTTTTCAGCTTCCCGTCAGATCTCGTCTCGGCCGTCACCGAATTCCACGTCCCGATGCACGTGCACGGACATCAACAGGCCCATGCCGATCATGACCGTGATCATGGCGGTGCCGCCGTGGGAGACCAGCGGCAGCGGCACGCCGCCGACGGGAATAGCGCCCATCACCATGGCCACGTTCACCACCACATACATGAAGAAATTCATGCTGATGCCGAGCGCCACCAATCGGCCGAACTGGTGGAGACATCGCAGCGCCATCAGCATGCCGCCCACGATCAGCAGGCCGAGCAGCCCGATCAGCGCCAGGCCGCCGACCAGGCCGAATTCCTCGGCGAGCATTGTGAAGATGAAGTCGGTCTGCTTCTCCGGCAGGAAGTTCAGATGCCCCTGCGTGCCCTGCAGGAAACCCTTGCCCCACATGCCGCCGGAGCCTAGCGCGATCTTGGACTGGATGATGTTGTAGCCGGCGCCCAGCGGGTCGCTTTCCGGATCCATGAAGGTGGTGATGCGGGCGCGCTGGTAGTCGTGCAGGTTGTTGTAGGCCACCGGGGCGGCCGCTCCCACGCAACATAGAAGCAGCAGCACCTTCCACCAGCGCAGGCCGGCACCGAGAAAAATGGTGAAACCCACAACGGCGGTGATGACGGCGGTGCCCAGGTTGGGCTCCTTCAGGATCAGCCCCACCGGGACCAGCACGGCGAGCGCCGGCGGAATGAGGAACAGCGGGTTGCCCATCCGCTCCCACGAGGCTTTGTGGAACCAGTGCGCCAGCGCCAGGATGAGCGCGATCTTCATCAGCTCGCTGGGCTGCCACTGCATGCCGCCAAGATCGATCCAGCGCATGGCGCCCTTGCCGGTGTGGCCCATCTTCAGCACCAGAACCAGCAGAACCACACCGCCGGCATAGGCCAGCCAAGACAACCGCGCGATGAAGCGGATATCCACCAGTGCGATCGACAGCATCAGGGTGAGGCCGAAGCCAAAGCGCAGGATGTGGCGCGAGGCATAGGGTTCGGGGGAGCCGCCTGCCGCCGAATACAGCGCCACATAGCCCACCGAGGCCAGCAGGCAGAGCATCACCACATAGATCCAACTGATCTGCCAGAACTTGGCGGTGAGGCCGAACGAGGCCTCGCGGATCAGCCGGCGTTCTGTCACGCTCATTGCGACGATCCCCTCATTGCGACGATCCGTTTGGGGTAGATGGCCTCGGCGCGGCGTCGGCGACGCGCTGGCTCGGCGCGTCCTTCCTGGCGGCGGGGTCTCGGGTCAGTACGTCGGTCATGATGTCACGCGCGATGGGCGCGGCCGCGGCGGCGCCGGCATTGCCGTGTTCCACCACCAACGCCATGGCATAGCGCGGCGCGTCGGCCGGCGCGTAGGCCACGAACAGGGCATTGGGGCGAAACTCCCAGGGTAGGTTTTCCGATTTGTAGCCGCGCTCGCGCTGTTCGCGCGTCACGTTGCGAACCTGGGCGGAGCCGGTCTTTCCCGCCATCTGCACCCCCGGCATGGCAAGCCTGGCGAGCGGCCCGCTGCCGCCCTGCTCGTTCACGACCGCCCACATGCCGTCGCGCACCGCGTGCAGCGCCTTGTCGGACATGCCAAGCAGCGGCCAATCCTCCGCCTTGGCGCCTGGCTGCAGCACGCCGCCGATGGTGCGTGTGAGATGCGGCTGCACGGCGCGGCCGGTTGCGAGGCGCGCGGTCATGGTGGCAAGGCTCAGCGGCGTGAGCTGCATGTAGCCCTGGCCGATGCCTGATACGATGGTGTCGCCGATGTTCCATGCCTTGCCCTGGGCCTGGCGCCAGGCGCGCGTAGGCATGAAGCCGCTGCGGGTGCCGGGCAACTCGACCGCAAGCGGCACGCCGAGACCGAAGCGGTTGGCCATGGCGGCGATGCGGTCCATGCCGGTGCGGCGCGCCACCTCGTAGAAATAGACGTCGCAGGAATTCTTGATGCCGTCGCGCAGGTTCATGCCGCCATGGCCGTATTTCGACCAGCAATGGTAGCGGCGGTCGCCGAAATCGAGATAGCCCGGGCAGGTCACGGTGTCGTACGGCGTGATCGCCTTTGACTCCAGCCCGGCCATCGCCACCACCATCTTGAAGGTGGAGCCGGGCGCATAAAGGCCGGAGGCCGCCTTGTTGATCAACGGCGCCTTTCTGTTCTTTGTCCACTCCGCCCATTGCGCCTGGGATACGCCTGAATTGAACAGGCTGGGGTCGAAGGAGGGGTTGGTGGACATCGCCAGGATCTCGCCGTTGCGGGCATCCATGACAATTGCCGAGGCGCTTTCGTCGCCGAGGCGTTCGATGATGGATTTTTGCAGATCGGCGTCGATGGTCAGACCGATATCCTGACCCTGGGTGCCCTCCTGGCGGTCCAGCTCGCGGATCACGCGGCCGACGGCGTTGACCTCCAGCTGCACGGCCCCTGCCCGACCGCGCAGGCTCTGGTCGTGAAACTTCTCCACGCCGGCGCGGCCGACGCGCATGCCGGGCAGCGCGAACATGGTGTCCTCAGCCACATCGGCCTCGTTCGGCGGGGCGACATAGCCCACGATATGGGCCAAAGCCGGGCCGAACGGATACAGGCGGGTGGTGCCGACATCCACCAGGATGCCCGGCAGCTCCGGCGCGTTCACCTCTATGCTGGCCATCTCCTCCCAGGACAGGAATTCCCGAATTGTGATCGGGATGAAGCGGCGATGCCTTCGCAGGTCGCGCTCGATGCGGGCGCGCTCGTGGTCGGCCAGGGGCACGATGCGGGAGAAATTCTCCA
>JAYTHH010000144.1:0-5695 GCA_043732745.1 Rhodospirillales bacterium | reverse complement strand
TGAAGCAGATTTTCCAGGCGTGTTTCCAAGCTGGAAATGGACGGCGCCCGGCGGCTCGATCTGGCTGACCACAAAGCCGTAACGCCTGTCCGTTTGATGTCAGGCGCGGGCGGCGACCCTGCCGCTGGCTTTTGGCATCGTGACGTCGATCTCTAGGATCGAAGAATCGCCCTGGCGTTCGACCTTCACCTGGACCTGGTCGCGGTCGAGTTTTACGTGTTTGGCGATCACTGCGAGGATTTCCTCACGCAGCAGGGCGACGAGGCCTTCTTGGCCGGCGGAGGCACGTTCGTGGGAAAGGAGGATTTGCAGGCGCTCGCGCGCGGCGTTGGCGGTGGGGGGCCTGCGGCGGAAGATGTCGAAAATGCTGGTCATGCGACCCTCCGGCCGAAGAGTTTGCCCATGAAGCCGACCTTGTCGGTGGGGATCTGCATTTCCACGGTTTCGCCGCGCAGGCGGCGGACGGCGTCTGAGTAGGCTTTGGCGGGGGCGCTGACGGGGGCGCTGAGGGTGACGGGGGAGCCGACGTTGCTGGCGCGGAGGACTTCCTGGCTTTCGGGGATGATGCCGAGGAGTGGGATGGAGAGGATGTCCAGCACGTCTTCGACCTTCAGCATGTCGCCTCTTGCGGCCCTGACGGGGTCGTATCTGGTGAGCAGGAGGTGCTTTTCGATGCGTTCGCCGCGTTCGGCGCGTTCGGTTTTGCTGTCGAGCATGCCGATGATGCGGTCGCTGTCGCGCACCGAGGAGACTTCGGGGTTGGTGACGACGATGGCGATGTCGGCGTGGTGCATGGCCAGGCTGGCGCCGCGTTCGATGCCGGCGGGGCTGTCGCACAGGATCCAGTCGAATTTCTCGCGCAGCTCAGCGATCACCTTGGCGACGCCTTCGCTGGTTAGTGCGTCCTTGTCGCGGGTCTGCGAGGCGGGCAGCAGGGAGAGGTTGTCGAGGCGTTTGTCGCGGATCAGGGCCTGGGTGAGCTTGGCCTCACCCTGGATGACGTTGATCATATCGAATACCACCCGGCGCTCGGCGCCCATGATGAGGTCCAGATTGCGCAGGCCGACGTCGAAATCGACGACGACGACCTTTTCGCCGCTTTGCGCCAGTGCGGCACCGAGCGCTGCGGTGGACGTTGTCTTGCCGACGCCTCCCTTGCCCGATGTAACCACTACGACTTTGGCCATTTGCTTTTCCTTACTCATGCTCTAGCCAAGTTTCGTTATGACGATGGCTTCGTCCACCAGGCGGATCTCCACCGCGCGACCGCGGAGCGATGGGTCCATGGTGTCGGCCGTTTGGTAAAACCCGTCGATCGAGACCAGTTCGGCCTCGAAGCGGGTGCAGAATATGCGGGCGGCGGAATTGCCGACGGCACCGGCGAGCGCGCGGCCGCGCAGGGTGCCGTAGATGTGGATGGAGCCGCCGGCCAGCACCTCGGCGCCGGAGGACACCGCGCCCACCACCGTGACGTCGCCGCGCAGGAATGCCACCGAACGGCCGGAGCGGACATTCTCAGCCATGAGAAGCGCGTTGTCTTCGGCGGTGGCCACGGGCGGTTCGGCGGCGAGTTCGACGGCGCCGGTTTCCCGCCCACCCACCAGGCGCCGCCGCCACGGATCGGCGCCGGGCAGTTCGTTGGCATTCTCGACGTCGATCACGCTCAGGCCGCGCTTTTCCAGATCGGCGATCAGCGTGCCGATGCCGGGCTCCTCCCGCGTCAGGCCGCCAAAATCGATCACGGCCGGGCGAGCCTCGAAGAAGCCGGGGGAGCGCTTCATCTGCACGTCCAGTTCCACCAGCCAAGCCTTCAACGGCGGCTCCGGCGCCACCACGAAGGCCATGAACGACCGACCACGGACTCGGATCTGCATACGGGGTGTGGTATCGCTTGGCATCATTTGAACCTGCCGCCGCGGCGAAGCTGCGTCAACGCATATCACCTACCGTTTCGCAAGATGTTGTGGACAACTTTTCACCAAGCCCAAGCTGTGGTGCAGCGGTCGCTGTACGCCTTGTTGACGGCCGATATTTCCGGCTCGCTCGACAGAGAGGCCACGATTGTAGGATGCCAGGCCCTACCGACCCGCCTGGTGATACTCCGCATTGGGCATCATGTCGGTGGCGAGTGCCATGCGGTTGGACAGGTTGAACAGGCTGATGACCTGAGCGAGGTCGAAGATGTCCTCGTTGGCCAACCCGGCCGCGCGGAGGGCTTCGCGGTCGGCCTCGACCACTTCGGCGGGCGTGGCTGTCAGTTTCCAGGCGAAATCCAGCATTGCGCGGGTGCGCGGGTCGAGCGGGGCAACGCGGTAGTTCAGCGCCAGCATTTCGCCCAAGGCGGGGTCGCCGGAGAGTTTGCGGACGGCGGCGCCGTGGGACACGAGGCAGTAATAGCAGCGGTTCACCGACGACACGACGACGGCCACCATCTCACGTTCCAGCTTCGAGAGCCGGCTTTCGGAGAGCATGACCTCGTTGAACATCTGCATGAAGTCGCGCAGGCGCTGGGGCTTGAGGCTTAGGCTTTGGAACACGTTGGGGACGAAGCCGAGTTTTTCTCGGCATTTGGCCCAGATAAGCTTGAGGTCGTCGGGGAGGTCGGCCTCGGGGGGGACGCCGAGGGCGGAGATGTGGGTCGGTTGCGGCATTGGTTGGGTCCCGATTTTTTATGCGTTTCTTTGATGGGGGGCGTTGCGCTTGCCCATCCTACGGTTGGAGGTGCAGCAGGAACAGATGGCTTCCTTCGAGGTGGATTGTGTTCACGGCCACGCGCTTGCGGATAGCGGCGCCGTCTGGCTCACCGGTGTTGGAATTGACGTCGAACTTCGGAAAATTCGAGCTTGAGATGTCCAGGCGGATGCGGTGGCCGGGCATGAAGCGGTTGGCGGTGGGGCTGAGTATGATGCGGATCTTCACTTTCTCGCCCGGCTTGCGGAAGCGTTCTTGGGTGGGGTCTTCGGCGTAGCGCAGGCGGCAGATGCCGTCGGTGAGGATCATCGCGTAGCCCTGCGGATAGTCTTCGCTGGGCGGGTGGACGTCGATCAGCTTGGCGGTGAAATCGGTGTCGGGGGCATTGGTGGACACGGTCAGCACGCATTCGATCTCGCCCACGACATCGAGGGGCTGGTGGCGTGGCTCTGACTGGAAGACCAGCACGTCCGGGCGGGATGCCAGAGGCAGGTAGGGGGCGTGGCAGCCGAAGAAGTCGGGCGATTCGACCTGGTTGAAGGCGCCGCCAGTCGCCACCGGCTCCAGGCTGGTGAGGTTGCCGCCAATGGTGGGGACAGGGTGCGCCGGGTCGTAGTCGTAGGACAGTGCTTCTGTTCCCCCCTCCCCCAGAGTCAGCTCGCCATCGGCGCGCAGGTTCCAGGCGAACGGGACGGAGTCCGGCGCCGGCCAATTGGTGAGCGAGATCCAGCGGCCGCCGTGGTCGAGATGACCTGTGTCGGTTTTCCGCCCGCTGCCGCCGCCCATGACGAACACGCGCACGCGGGGTTCGGGGTTTTCGGTGCCGTGGATGACGTGATTGAAATGGCGGAGGCGGTATTGTCGCCAGTCGCCGGCCCATGAGTCGATGGCGGCGTCGGGGCCGAAATCGACATTCCCAAAAATGTGCTCGGAGCGGTTGCCGTGGGTCCAGGGGCCGAGGATAAGGCGCTGTGGGCCGCGAACCATCCCTTTGTAGTTGGTGCAGGCGGTGAGGGAGTATGGGTCGAACCAGCTCGACATGTGGACGCAGGAGGCCTGGACGTACTGGTTGTAAAAACCTTCGGCCCAGATGCCGAGTTGTTGCCAGAACGGACCGAAGGCGCCGTGGCGCCATTGGTCGAACAGGTAGGCCTCGTAGTCGGGGTGGTGGCGCAGCGGTGAGTGGCCGGGCTTCCAGGGCATTCGGGTGAACCAGTCGCGAATGTCTTCGCCTGCCAGGGCAGCGTGCATCACCGGGTTGGCCTGGGCTTCGGGTGAGAGCAGCGCCTGTTTGTGCGCCCAGGTGGCTTGTTTGAGTTCGAAGGCGCCGAATTGGCGGATGCCGCCGGTCCAGGCGTTGGAGAAGCCGCCGGAATCCATGACCTGGGCCACCACGCCGGGGGCGCCGGCGCAACCGAGGGCGGCCTGGGTGTGGGCGGCGTAGGACAGGCCCATGGTGCAGATGCGGCCGTCGCACCAGGGTTGGGCCACGATCCAGGAGCACGCATCGTAGCCGTCCTCGGCGTCGGACAGGTATTTGACGAAGATGCCTTCGCTGTCGTGGCGGCCGCGATTGTCCTGATAAACGACGGCATAGCCGGCATCGGTGAAGGTTTTGGCCAAAGCGTCACGGGTGATGGGCGTGGGGTTAGCGACGGTGACTTCGCTGCGGCTGATTTCGTCGCGGCCGTAGGGGGTGCGTTCCAGCACCACCGGGAATGGGCCGGGGCCTTCCGGGAGGTGCAGGCTGGTGGCGAGGCCGATGCCGTCACGCATCGGCACCATCAGCGCGTTGGTCACGCTTCTTCGAGCTCCGTGCTGAGGCGGCGGATGTCGGCGGTGTGCGGGTGCCTCACGCGGCCGGCGCGGAGGTCGTCGGCGGAGAGCATTTCGACCATCTCGCCGCCCTGCATGACACCGATCTGCGGGCAGATATGGGCGATGACGGCGAGGTTATGGCTGACCATGACGTAGGTGAGTTTTCTCCGATCTTGCAGATCGGCGAGCAGGTTGAGGACTTCGGCCTGGACGGAGACGTCGAGCGCGGAGGTGGGTTCGTCGAGCAGCAGCACGGCCGGTTCGGACATTAGCGCGCGGGCGATGGCGACGCGTTGGCGTTGGCCGCCGGAGAGCTGGTGGGGGAAGCGGAATCTGGCGGCGCTGGGCAGTGCGACTTCGGACAGGCCCTGGCGGATGCGGCGGTCGATGTCGCCGATGCCGTGGACGAGGAGGGGTTCTGACAGTGCGCGGTCGACGGTTTGGCGGGGGTGCAGCGAGCCGTAGGGGTCTTGGAAGACCATCTGCACGCGGCGGAAGAAGTTCCGGCCGCGCTTTGGCGCGAGCGCTTTTCCGGCGATGGTCATGCGGCCGGTCCAGTCGTCGTTGAGGCCGGCCAAAGCGCGAAGGACGGTGGATTTGCCGGAGCCGGATTCGCCGACGATGCCGAAGCTTTGGCCCTCGCCGACGGCGAAGGTGACGCCGCGGACGGCTTCGATGGGGCCGAATTTTACGCGCAGGTTTTCGACAGTGATCATGTGAGCCAGGCCGGGTCGCGCGACATCACGGGCAGTCGCGTTTTGGGGTGGGAGAGCGTGGGGAGGCAATCGAGGAGGCCACGGGTGTAGGCATGTTGGGCGCGGACGAGGTCGTGGGCGGCGAGTTCTTCGACCACGCGGCCGGCATACATGACAGCGACGCGGTCGCAGAAATGGCTGACCAATGGAAGATCGTGGCTGATGAGGATGAGGCCCATGCCGCGGCGGGAGACGAGGTCTTCCATCAGACGGAGGATTTCGGCCTGGACGGAGGCATCGAGCGCTGACGTGGGTTCGTCCGCGATGAGGAGTTCCGGGTCAGGGGCGAGCATCATGGCGATCATGACGCGCTGGCCCATGCCGCCGCTGAGCTCGTGGGGGTAGGATTCGGCGACGCGCCTGGGGTCTCGGATTTGCACCTGGGCGAGGAGGTCGATGGCGGCTTCGCGCGCTTCACGCGCTGAGCCTTT
>JAYTHH010000143.1:0-5700 GCA_043732745.1 Rhodospirillales bacterium | reverse complement strand
ACCTGAGTCCCGCCCCCGCCGCCGCCCCCGCCACCTCCACCACCACCACCAGTGCCACCCCGGTGGTTGCGTCCGCGCATACGTTTCATGTTCATGCGAGTGCCATCGCGCTTTCCTAATTGTCTCGGCGAAGCCGGAAGTGTGGCGTGTGCCGCGCCGCTCCGGTCGCTTCAACGGCCACATCGCACACGCTTTATGCAGGATGGTCCGTTGCCCTGGCCATCAGGGCCATCTCATTGCAAAATAGTCGGCTGACCTTTGCCCACGTTCCGAACCTCAAACCAACCGGGAGAACACCAATCTGGCGTGTTCGATCTGGTCGCATTGGCCGGAACACCAAGAGAAACCTTGCGGCTGTCATCGTTGGGCAACAGGAACCTAGCCGCCCTTTCCCGCAGTGCCAAATCTTTTCTGCACCCGAAGCACCAATGCCCGCGGTATTCCGCCCAGATCTGCTTTCAGCGCAACACTCGACAGGCCCATTGCGATCGCAAGTTCAGTCACTGCTTCGGCCTGGCCGGCCCCGAGTTCCAGGATCGCGACCCCCTCGGAAGCCAACACTCGCGGCAGGAGATTCATCAGGGCACGATAGCTTTCAAGACCATCCGCGCCGCCGTCGAGCGCGCTGGCGGGTTCGAACCGCGCCACTTCAGGCATCAGGAACGCGATGTCATCCGTTGCGATATAGGGTGGATTGGACAGCACGAGGTCGAACCGACCGGCCAAGGCAGTGTCCCACGAGCCGCAAAAGAGGGCGCTGCGGGCGTGCAACCCGTTGGCGCAAGCGTTGCGGGCGGCAAGTGCGGCCGCCCCCGGCGAAAGATCCATCCCCACGCCGAACGCTGCAGGAAACTCAGCCAGCGCCGCCAGCAGCAGCGCACCGGTGCCGGTGCCGAGATCCAGAATCGTCCGGGGCGGCGTGGCGCAGTACTCCTTCGCCGCCAGGATCAGCGTCTCCGAGTCGGCGCGCGGGATCAGCGTTTCCGGCGAGACCGCGAGATCCAGCGTCCAGAACCCCTGCATTCCCGTGATGAACGCCACCGGCTCATGCGCCAGGCGGCGCGTCAGCAAGGCTTCGAAGCCGGCGGGATCAACGGTGCTGCCGCGATCTAGAAATACCGAACGATCGACGCCGAGCGCATGGGCCATCAGAAGCCTGGCCTCCAACACAGCGCTGTCGATTCCGACCTGGGCGAGCCGTGCGGCAGCGTTGCGCAGCAGATCGCGGATCGGCGTCACTCTTCGGCCGCGAGCCGGGCGGACTGGTCCTCGGCGGTCAGCGCGTCGATGAAATCGTCCAGCTCGCCCATCATCACGCGGTCGATTTTGTATAGCGTTAGGTTGATGCGGTGGTCGGACACGCGCCCCTGCGGGAAGTTGTACGTTCGAATACGCTCGGCGCGGTCGCCGGTGCCGACCTGCGATTTGCGGTCGGCCGAACGCGTGGCGTGCAAAGCGGCGCGCTGCTGCTCATACAAACGCGCGCGCAGCAGCTTCATAGCCTTTGCCTTGTTCTTGTGCTGGCTTTTTTCTTCCTGCATCGCGACGGCGAGGCCGGTGGGGAGATGGGTGATGCGTACGGCCGACTCGGTTTTGTTGACGTGCTGACCCCCGGCCCCCTGGGCGCGATAGACGTCTATGCGCAGATCGGTGGCCTCGTTGATCTGCACGTCGGCCTCCTCCGCCTCGGGCATGATCGCCACCGTTACCGTCGAGGTGTGGATGCGGCCCTGGCTTTCGGTGGCGGGCACGCGCTGGACGCGGTGTACCCCCGATTCGTATTTAAGGCGCGCGAACACGGATTTGCCGGTGATTTCGGCGGTGGCGCCGCGGATGCCACCAAGCTCGCTTTCGTCGTAGTCCAGCACCTCGAAGCGCCAACCTTGGCTCGCCGCGTATTTCTGATACATCTGGAACAGCTCGCTGGCGAACAGGCCGGCCTCGTCGCCACCGGCTGCCGGGCGGATTTCCAAAAGTCCAGAACGGTCGTCGGCCTCGTCCTTCGGCAATAGGGCGATGCGGATAGAGTGTTCGAGGTCGGGGATGCGGTCCTTCAGTGTCCGCAGCTCCTCTTCCGCCATGTCGCGCATGTCGGGGTCTTCGAGCATCTCGGTGGCATCGGCGGCGTCTCTCTCGGCGGCCCGCAGTTCGGCGACGCGTTCGACGATCGGTTCGAGTTCGCTGAGCTCGCGCGATGTTTTCTGATACGCCTCGCCGGTGAGCTGGCCTTCGCCGAGCAACGCGCGCAGTTCTTCGGCGCGACCGGTGATGCGGTCGAGCTTGAGGGCGAGACTGGTGCCGCTCATTTGAAATGCGTGGCGAGATCCACCAGCGCCACCTCGTTCTGCTCACCGGTTTGGAGGTTTTTCACTTGCACCAGGCCGCGGGCGGCCTCGTCGCTGCCGATGATGACAACGGTGTCGGCACCCTGCTTATTGGCACGTTCCATGCGGCGCTTCAGGTTGCCGCGATAGCCGATTTCGGCGCGAATGCCGGCATGTCGCAGCGCCTGCACGGCATCAACGGCCGCGTCCTGGGTGTCGTCGCCGGTCGGGATCACAACGACAGGGGCAACGACCAATGGTGCTTCGGCCACGAGCATAGACAGCCGCTCGATCCCCGCTGCCCAGCCGACGGCCGGGGTCGGCGGCCCGCCCATTTCCTCGATCAGCCCGTCATAGCGACCGCCGGCCATCACCGTACCCTGGGCGCCAAGGGCCGTGGTGACGAATTCGAAGGCGGTGTGACTGTAATAATCGAGGCCGCGAACGATGCGCGGGTTTTCGCGGAACGGAACGCCCATGCGGGTCAGGTGGTCCTGCAGCTTGGCATAGAACGCGGCAGCGGTGTCCGTCAGATAAGGCGCGATGGTCGGCGCATCCGCCACCAGCTTGCGATCGCCGGCGTCCTTGCTGTCCAGGATGCGCATCGGGTTTCGCTCAAGCCGGGACAGGCTTTCCTCGGACAGGTTCGATTTGTGATCGTTGAAATACGCCACCAGCGACGCGCGATAGGCCACGCGGCTGTCGAGATCGCCGAGCGTGTTGAGTTCGAGCACCGTCTCGGCGGAAATGCCGAGCGCCACCAGAATGTCCCAGCCGCAGGAAATGACCTCGGCATCGGCCAGCGGCTCGGATGGGCCGATCAGCTCGCAACCGATCTGGTGGAACTGGCGGTAACGGCCCTTCTGCGGGCGCTCGTAGCGAAACATCGGGCCGGCATAGAACACCTTTTGCGGCAGCGACTGCGTGAGGCCGCCGGTGACGAGCGCGCGGCAGACGCCCGCGGTGCCTTCGGGGCGTAGGGTGATAGAATCACCGCCGCGGTCGTTGAACGAATACATTTCCTTGGTCACCACGTCGGACGTGTCGCCGAGCGTGCGGGAGAACACGCGCGTATCCTCAAAAATCGGCGTGGCCCATTCGTCGAAGCCGTAGGTGGCGGCCACGCGGCGGGCGGTATCGATCACATGGGCGTGGCGGCGGAAATCCTCGCCGATCAGGTCTCGCGTGCCGCGGACCGGTTGCAGGTCGTTCACTCTGAGTTCCTATAGTCGCCTGCCACGGTTGCCACGTGGGATTGATGGGTGGCGCTGCGCTTACCCATCCTACGGTTGCGTCGGCTTGTTTACTCGGCCGCGAGCTTGGCGGCGGCCTTTTCGGCTTCGATCTGAGCGATTTTTTTCTCCACCAGGCCTACGATGTGGTCGACCATGCCGACGCCGTCGACGACGTGATCGGTTTTGCCGGCCGCATAAACCATGTGCTTGCCGTTGCCGCCGCCAGTGACGCCGAGATCGGTCATCAGCGCCTCTCCGGGGCCGTTCACCACGCAGCCGATGATGGACAGGGTCAGCGGTGTTTCGATATGCGCCAGACGCTCTTCCAAGGTCTGCACCGTCTCGATCACGTTGTAGCCCTGCCGCGCGCAGGACGGGCAGGAGATGATCTTCACGCCGCGATGGCGGATGCCGAGGGATTTCAGGATGTCCCAGCCGACCAGCACTTCCTCCTCCGGCTCGGCCGAGAGGGACACGCGCATGGTGTCCCCGATGCCGGCCCAGAGCAGGTTGCCCAAGCCGATGGACGACTTCACCGTGCCGGCGCGCTTGGAGCCCGCCTCGGTGATGCCGATATGAAGTGGGTGGTCGCAGACTTCGGCGAGTTGCGTGTAGGCGGCGACTGCCATGAACACGTCGGACGCCTTCACGGAGATTTTGAATTCGTGGAAATCGTTATCCTGCAGGATGGCAGCGTGTTCCAGAGCGGATTCAACCAGTGCCTCCGGGTTCGGCTCGCCGTATTTCTCCAGCAGGTGCCGTTCCAGCGAGCCAGCATTGACGCCGATCCGCATGGAGCAGTTGTGGTCGCGCGCCGCTTTGATGACCTCGCGCACCCGCTCGGCGCTGCCGATGTTGCCGGGATTGATGCGCAGGCAGGCGGCACCGGCCTCGGCGGCCTCGATGGCGCGCTTATAGTGAAAATGGATGTCAGCCACGATGGGCACATTCACGCCGGCGATAATGTGCTTCAGGGCCGCGGTGCTTTCCTCGTCCGGGCAGGACACCCGCACGATATCCACGCCGGCCTTTTCGGCGCGCTTGATCTGCGCGATCGTGCCTTCGATGTCTGTTGTCAACGTGTTGGTCATGGTCTGCACCGTGACCGGCGCGTCGCCACCCACCGGCACGTGACCCACCATGATCTGGCGGGACTTGCGGCGCTCGATATGCTGATACGGACGATAGCTGCTCATGGCATGCGGCTCCGAGGGGTGGCCGTTGAAATTACGTGAAGCGCGGGCTGGCTAAGGTAGCTTCGGCACGGGCTTGGCAGGCGGGATTTGGGACGTGGCCGGGGTAGCGGCAAGCTTGCCGTCGCGCACCTGCTCAAGATCGAGCGGCAGATCCCGCCGCACGGCGCCCTCGGCCCCGAGCGAGGCGGTGGCGATGCCGTCCACCAGAACCTCGGTGCCGCCGGCATTGCCCACCGTCAGCAGAAGGCCGGGCTTGTTGGGCACCGGCCAGGTCTCGCCGGCGCGCATGGTGCGGTTGAACACCACCGGACCGGCCTTTTCGCGCACCTGCACCCAGGCCTCGGCCTTGGCACGCACGACCAGACGACCGCCATCGGCGGCGGGCGGCGACGCCGATGCGGCGGCGTTGGCCGAAGCCGGTGGCGGTACGGCCAATGGCGAAATCGTCGGCACCAGAATCGGTATGGGGGGCGCTGGCGGCGCCACCACCGGCACCGACGCGACCCCTGGAGCCACATTCGCAGGCTGCGTTGGCGGGACCAGAGGCGCGAGCCGCTCCGGGATCGCCTGCACAACCTCCACCCGTGGCGCGTTGTTGCCGGACAGGCGATACCAGCCGACATAGGCGCCGGCCACGAGCACCAGGCCCACCAGAACCACCGCGCCGGCGGGCACGCCACGCTCGGGCACGGGGGCGGGGAAGCTCAGTTCGGTCTTGCGGTTCACATCCGCCGCCTCGGCGCGAAAACGACGGGAAATTTCGTCGGGGTCGAGCCCAACCGCGCCTGCATACGTGCGCAGGAAGCCCACCGCATAGGCGTTGCCGGGCAGGTCGCCCAGGCGGCCTTCTTCGATGGCTTCAAGAAAGGGCAGGCGAATGCGTAGTTGCGCCGCCACGGAGGGCAGCGTCCAGCCTAGCCGCTCACGCGCCAGCCGCAGATCGCC
>JAYTHH010000142.1:0-5728 GCA_043732745.1 Rhodospirillales bacterium | reverse complement strand
CCGTCGGCATCAGCAACGGCAGCACCACGGTGCGGAACCGGAACAGCCCCTTGGCGCCATCCATGCGGGCAGCCTCGATCACCGCCTTGGGAATGGATTGAAGCCCGGCCAGGAAAAAAATGAAATTGTAGCTGACCTGCTTCCACGCGGCGGCGCCGATCACCACCGCCATCGCCTGGGTGCTGTTCAGCTTATAGTCCCACGCCACACCGTGGCGATTGAGCCACCGTCCCACCAGCCCGATCTGCGGATGCAGCAGCAAAATCCACAGCACCGCCGCCACCGCGGGGGCCACCGCATAAGGCCAGATCAGCATCACGCGATACCAGCCACGCCCCCGGATCTCCCGATCGGCACAAACCGCAAGCAACAGGGCCACCCCCATCGACAACAGGCACACCGCCGCACAGAACACGACGGTACGGCCGATCGAGTCGATGTAAAGCGGGTCGGTGAACAGATCCTGAAAATTCTCCGCGCCCACAAAGGTGGTGCGGATGCCGAACGGATCGGCACGCGTCATGCTGGACCGGATCGCCTGTCCGGCGGGCCACAGGAAAAACACCGCCGTCAGCAAAAGCTGCGGCAGCACCAGCAGGATCGGGAAAGCCCGCCCCGGAAAGATCGTGCGACGTTCCATGCGAGAGGCGCGGCCTGGGTCCCAGGCCGCGCCGTCCTTCAGGTGCGGACCGACTTCTCGAATTCGCGCAGCACGCGATTGCCGCGTTGCACGGCAGAGTCGAGCGCGGCCTGCGCATTCTGCTGGCCCTGCAGTGCCTTCTCGACCTCCTCATAGACGATGTTGCGAATCTCCGGCAGGCGACCAAGCCGCAGCCCGCGCGAGTTCTCGGTCACCGTCCCACGCGTCAGCGACTGGATGGCGACGTCGGCGCCAGGGTTCTTCTCGTAGTAACCCTGCTTCTTTGAGAGCTCGAAGCCAGCCAGCGTGACCGGCACATAGCCGGTGTGCTGGTGATACAGCGCGTCGTTCTCGGGCTGGCCGATGAACTGCAGGAACTGCGCAACGCCCTTGTATTCAGCAGGTGTCCGGCTTGGCGTGGTCATCGTCCACAGGCTGGCGCCGCCGATGATCGTGTTGTTCGGCTGCTTGATGACAGCCGGATCATACGGAAGCATCGCCGCCGCCCATTTGAACTTCGCATTGCGCACAATGTCCGCACGCCCGGCGGACGAGCCGAAGCCGATGCCGGTCTGGCCACTGTAGAACACC
Organism: Rhodospirillales bacterium; assembly: GCA_043732745.1. Classification (GTDB taxonomy): domain Bacteria; phylum Pseudomonadota; class Alphaproteobacteria; order Acetobacterales; family Acetobacteraceae; genus CAIQQQ01. The sequence continues at coordinate 4,497 of JAYTHH010000142.1, read as the reverse complement.
GGATCGGGCGTGTTGTCACGACCCGTGTATTTGAAGGCGGCGTCCTTCGACAGGTCGAGCAGCATCTGCAACTGCTTGGCGTGCGCGGCCGAATTGAACTTCAGCTCGGTGTCTAACCCCTCGAAGCCATCGGCCTTGCTGGCAAACGGCAGGTTATGGATGGCGCTGAACTCTTCCAGCTGAATCCAGGCGAACCACGACGTGGTGGTCGCCATCACTTCCGGCCCGCCGCCCTTGGCATTGGTCGGAACCGCCCATTTTTCTTTCAACGCGCGCGCGGCGGTGGCGAATTCGGCCCAGGTGACGGGCGGCTTCTCCGGGTCCAGCCCGGCCATCTCGAACGCATCCTTGTTGTACCACATCACGGCGGTCGACGAGTTGAACGGCATCGACGCCATGCGCCCATCGGTCAGGCTGTAATAGCCCCGCACCGCCGGCAGATAGGTGGCGGGATCGATCTTCAGGCCAGTCTCCTGGGAAAGCTGCCACACCTGCTTCACCGCAGGGCCGGCGGCGAGCATGGAGCCGGTGCCGACCTCATAGATCTGCGCGATATGCGGTGCCTGGCCGGCGCGCCAGGCGGCGATCGCGGCGGTCAATGTCTCGGGATAGCTGCCCTTGAAGATCGGCTCGATCTCAACACCGGTCTGGCTGGCGTTGAAATCGCGGGCGATCCGGTTGATCTCATCGCCATTGGCGCCCGTCATGGCATGCCAGAACACAATCTTTGTCTTGGTGGCCGGGGCCTGCGCCCAAACCGAGGTCGAAGATGCGGCGAGGGCGGCTGCCCCACCCAGGAGCGCGCGACGATGCATAGACAGTTCCTCTCGATTCTTATGGCCCAGGTTGTTCGCTCCCCCGGCTCGGAAATTCATTTCTAATCGTTTCGCCGGGATCGGTCGACCAATTTGATCTGGACGTGCGGGTTTCCCAGGTGGCCAATGCGATGGTTCCAAATTCGGCCGGAGGCTCGTGCCCGCATTGAGCAGTTCGCTCACCTTCATCGATCTCGCCGGCGCCATCGCCCTGCTCCTGTGGGGCGTGCACATGGTGCAAAGCGGCATCCAGCGCGCATTCGGCTCCGAGCTTCGCCGCGCCCTCGGCGCCGCGCTCGGCGAACGATTCCGCGCCTTCCTGGCCGGCCTCGGCGCCACCGCCGCGCTGCAAAGCAGCACTGCCACCGGCCTGATCGTGGCGTCCTTCGCCGCCGAGGGCCTTGTGGAACTGGTGCCGGCCCTCTCGGCGATGCTCGGCGCCAATGTCGGCACCACCCTCATCGTGCAGCTGTTCTCGTTCAACGTGGCGCGAATCGCCCCGCTGTTCGTGCTCGTCGGCGTCATGATGTTTCGCCGCGGCCAGCAAACGCGCACACGCGATCTCGGCCGCGTCGGCATCGGCCTGGGCCTGATGCTGCTCGCGCTCCGCCAGTTGCTGGACGTGATCACGCCCCTGGAAGACCTGCCCAGCCTTCGCCTGCTGCTGGGCCAGGTGGCGACAGACCCGCTGGTGGCCGTGCTGATCGCCGCCGCACTCACCTGGGCGGCGCATTCCAGCGTCGCCGTGGTGCTGCTGGTGATGTCGTTCGCCGCCAAGGGCGTGGTCCCGCCGCACGCCGCCTTCGCCCTGGTGCTGGGCGCCAATCTCGGCTCGGCCATCAACCCCGTGCTGGAAGGCGCCGGCGGCAGCGACTGGTCAACCCGGCGCGTGGCCGTGGGCAACCTGGTCAACCGCCTGGTCGGCGTGGTGGTGGGCCTTGCGGTGCTGGACGAGCTCGGGCCGTGGCTGGTCACCATCGATCCCGACAACGCCCGCGTGGTCGCGGATTTTCACACCGGCTTCAACGTGGTGCTGGCGGTGGTCTTCCTGCCCATCCTGCGTCCGTTCGCCAACGCCCTGGTCCGCTTCCTGCCCACCAGGGTCGATGCCTCCGACCCGTCCGAACCCCTTTATCTCGACAGCAGCGCGCGAGAGAGCCCCACCATCGCGCTGGCAGGTGCGGCGCGGGAGGCGCTGCGCATGGTCGACGTGCTGGACACCATGCTGCAAGGTGTTGCCGCCGGCCTGCGCGATGGCGACCGCCGTGTGCTGGCCGAAACACGGCGCCAGGACGACATGCTCGACCGGCTCAACACCGCCATCAAGGATTACACCACCGGCCTGGACAGCGACGATCTCAGCGAAGCCGACGGCCGCCGCATCACGGAGGTGCTGACCTTCACCACCAATCTCGAACATGCCGGCGACGTCATCGAGCGCAACGTCATCAATGGCGTCGCGAAGCGGTTGAAACGCGGCGTATCGTTCCCGCCGGACGCCCAGGCCGCGCTGGACGAATCGCTGCAACGCCTCAGCCGCAACCTGCGTGCCGCCGCGGCCGTCTTCATGACCGCGGACGCCACCGCCGCGCGCGCCCTGGTGGGCGAAAAGGCCGCCTTCCGCGAGATCGAACAAACCGCCATCGCCGCGCATTTCAACCACCTGCGCGCCGGACGCGGCGAGCCGGCCGAGCAAAGCGCGCTGCATCTGGACCTCCTGCGCGACTTCAAGCGCATCAACGCCCATCTCGTCGCTGCCGCCGCCTATCCGGTGCTGATCGACCATGCCGAATTGCTGACTTCCCGCCTGCGGGACGACGCCAGCTGACCCGTCAGGCCGATGCCACCAGCGCGGTGTCGACCAGCGCCAGATGAATATCGACCTGCGCACCCCGACAATGCGGAATACGCATCTCAGCATCGATCACAAACACCTCGCGCTCCACGCCCTCGATGGCAATTTCGTATTCCATGTGCCCGCCGAGATAGGCGGCTTTCCGCACCACCCCCTGCAATCCGCCCGTGGCGCCGGTATGCGCCGCAATCCGGATCGCGTGCGGCCTCACCGCAAGCAACGCCCGCCCCGTCGGCAACCCTCGATGCGGAACCTGCACGGAACGATCACCCAGCGTGATCGTGGCCAGATCGCCCTCCACGCTGCGCACCACGACCGGCAGAAGATTGGCGTTGCCGATGAAGTCCGCAATGAACCGATCGGTTGGCCGCTCATATAGATCCCGTGGCGTGCCATCCTGCACGATCCGCCCACCCCGCATGACCACAATCCGGTCGGACACCGCCAGCGCCTCCTCCTGGTCGTGCGTCACATAAACCACCGTCAGCCCCAACTGCTGCTGCAACGCGCGGATGTCATCGCGCACACGCCGGCGCAGCTTTGCGTCCAGGTTGGACAGCGGCTCATCGAACAGCAAAACCTGCGGTTCCAGTACGATCGCCCGCGCCACCGCCACCCGCTGCTGCTGCCCGCCAGACAACTCGCTCGGCAACCGACGCTCAAATCCGGCCAGCCCCACGGCCTCCAGCTTCACCGCCGCCCGCGCCTCCGCCTCGGCGCGCTTCAGCCCGGATGCCAGCAGGCCATAGGTGACGTTCTGCATCACGTTCATATGCGGAAATAGCGCGTAGGACTGAAACACCATGCTCACATCACGCTCGGCCGCCGACAGATGCGTGACATCGGCGCCGTCGATCAGAATACGGCCCGAACTCGGATGCTCCAGCCCCGCGATTAGCCTCAGCGTGCTGGTCTTACCGCAGCCGGACGGCCCGAGCAGCGTCACCAAGGTGCCGCCTTCGATCTTCAGCGAGATATCGCGCACCGCTGCCACCGCGCCATAGGTCTTGCCCACCCCGCGAAATTCCACGGCGGGGCGGTGCGTTGCGGCAGCTGTCATACCTTGGCCAGTTCAGAAGTGAGAATACGCCGATCCGCCATCTCGCGCCGGCCGATCCGGCGCTCGCCAACCAGAAACTGGATCGCCAGCAGGGCGGCCACGATGATTACGATGAGTACCGCCGCATAGACGATGGCCAGTCCATATTCGCCAAACTCGGCACGCCCCACGATGTATACGGTCGCGAGGTTGTATTCGCCGCTGACGAGAAAGATCACCGCGCTCACGCTGGTGATGGCCCGCACGAAGGCATAGACCATCGCCGTCAGGACAGCCGGGCGCATGATCGGCAGGATCACCTGGCGCAACGTGGCGGCGGAACGAGCGCCCAAGGTCAGCGAGGCCTCATCGAGGCTTTTGTCGATCTGACTCAGATTGGCGATGCCGGCGCGGATGCCCACCGGCATGTTCCGGAACACGAAGGCGATCACCATGATCAATCCTGTGCCGGTCAGCTCGATCGGCGCCGTGTTGAAGGCCAGGATATAGCTGATGCCAATGACGGTGCCAGGGATCGCAAAACTCAACATCGTCAGAAACTCGAACAGCCCGCGTCCGGCAAAGCGCTGCCGGTTCAGCAACCATGCCGTGAGGATGCCCAGCCCCGCCGTCAGCGGCATCGCGATCAATGCGATCTTCAGCGTGGTGAACAGAGAGTTCCAGGCCGAGCCTGCAAAGAACCACCCATGTTCACCCTGACGGATGGCAAACGCGGTCAGAAAATATTCCCATGTCGGCGTGTTGTCGGTGCCGATGGCCTTCACGAA
>JAYTHH010000141.1:0-5730 GCA_043732745.1 Rhodospirillales bacterium | reverse complement strand
ATAAACCTGCAGTCGCGGTCCAGGGAACTGGAATGCCGTCAATCAGCGTTGAATATGTTCCCAGGGGACTGGATGCGCCCGTGATGGACAGGATCAGGCTGCGGTTTTGGTCGCCTGCCGGGCGTACTGATCCTCGAACTGCATGGGGCTGGCATAGCGCGCCAGGTTGGTTGGCGGCGGCGCGCCACAAGAGACCCAGGCGCGTCAACACTTAGGTCGGCTGGTATAGAGCCTGATGGTTTTAGGTCGCAAAATCATCAGGCTCCTGTCCTATGTCTTGTCGAGCATCTTTATCCTATCGGATGATGGTCTGACCGCGAACGCCAGCAACTTGGCCAGCAGGCGCGTGTACATGAAGCCCAGCACAAGATTGTCGCGCAGATAGTTGAAATGCGACACGCCGCCTTCGCACCGCGAGAAATAGCGCACCCGGGTTGGAAAATTGATCGGCCGCACGCCGCGCCAGCACAGTCGGATTGCCGCTTCCGGATCGAAATCGAAGCGGCGCATCCAGCGGGTGGCGGCGAATTCCTGCAGCAGGGGCGCTATCGGATAGACGCGCATTCCGTAGAGGGAATCGCCGATGCCGGCCCAGTGGGTTTGTAGATTGGCAAGGAAATTGGCCGCACGCCGGCTGATCACCCGCACCATCGGCGCGCTGCTGTCAAAGATCGGCGCGCCCAGCACCATGGCGCCGGGCTGGGCGTGGGAGAGCGCCATCATGTCGGGGATATCGGCGGCGTTGTGCTGGCCGTCGGCGTCCATGGTCAGGACATGGGTAAAGCCACCGGCCTCAGCCTCGGCCAAGGCGTGCAGGATGGCGGCACCCTTGCCACGATTGCGGGCGAGATGAAACACCCGCAGGGATCGATCGTCGGCGAAGGCCGCCTGTAGGCGATCCGGCGTGCCATCGGTGCTGCCGTCGAACACCACCCACACGATTGGCCAATGCAGGCGCGCGAGGGATACGGTTTCGAGCAGCCTGGCGCCGGTGTTGTAGCTTGGGATCAGGACCAAATGCGTGTTTGTGGTCGATGCGGCGATGCTGTCCACCGCCAGGGTCAGGCCTTCGTAAGGGGTTGCGCTGCGACAGGTGGGGCGGTGAGGCGCAGCATCAGGGTCTTGATGAAGTAGATCCCTCTGAACAGCAACAGTCTTGGGCGGATCGGCGAGGGGCCGAAGACGTCGCCTGACAGCAGCGACAGCAGGGCCTCCTGGATGCGGAAGAAGTTGCGCGGGTTCATGAACAGGTCGCGCATGGCGGGGCGCGTCATGCGGTAGATGTACCAGGAGAAGCGTTGCAGGGACTTCGAGACATCAGTTGCGTATTGCTGCTGGGCACGCTCGGCCTGGGCCTGGGTGCCGTGAAGGCAGGTTTGGACGACGTCGGCGGCCAGGAAGCCGCCCTTCATGGCGAGGAAGACGCCGCTGGAGAAGACCGGGTCGATGAAGGCGTAGGCGTCGCCCACCATCAGGAAGTCCGGGCCGCTAATGCGGTCGGCGCGATACGAATAATTGCCGGTGGCCTGGGCCTCGCCGACCATGGTGGCGTCGGCGAGGCGTTCGGCCAGAGCGGGGGCCATGGCGATCAGGCTGTGCAGGAAGCTGGTGGTGTCGGTCTTGCGGGCCTTGATGAAATCGGGCGGGCAGACGGCGCCGATGCTGGTGGTGCCGTCGGCCAGCGGGATGAACCAGAACCAGCCATGGGCGAACCAGAACACGCTGATATTGCCCTTGGCCTTGTCGGCCAGGCGGTGGGCGCCTTCGAAATGGGCGAACACGGCGGCCGATTTGTGCCTTGGGTTGCGCTGCTTGATGCCCATCTTGCTGGCCATCAGGGTGTCGCGGCCGGAGGCGTCGACCACAAAGCGGGCGGTGTAGCGATGATCCCCGCCTGCTTCGTCCCGCCCGGTGGCGACCACGCGGCCGGGGGCGGGGAATTGCATGTCGGTGACGCGGACGCCCTCGATGACGGTGGCGCCCTTGGCGGCGGCGTTTTTCAGCAGGATATGGTCGAATTCCGAGCGGCGGACCTGATAGGAATAGGCGTAGCGCTTGTCCCAGGCCTGGCCGAAGTCGAGCGTCATCGCCTTGTTGTGGGCGGGCGAGACGAATTCGACGCCGTATTTCGGCATGCCGATGCGTTCGACCTCGTCTTTGACGCCCAACTGTTCGAGGAGCGGCACGTTCAGGGGAAGCAGCGATTCGCCGATATGGAAGCGTGGGTGGTGCGCCTTTTCCAGCAGAAGCACGCGTTCCCCGCGATCGGCGAGCAGGGTGGCCACGGTGGAGCCGGCGGGGCCGCCGCCCACCACGATGACGTCGAATTCCGGAGTGTCGACTGCAGTATTGGCCAAGGCTGCACCATGATCTGAGGGTTGGACGACATTTTATTGCATCGTTGGTGATATTTTTACCAGACACCTTTCATGCCATGAGGAACTTTCGGGGAGCGGGAGCAGTCACAGCGGTGAGTTCGAACGCAAGGCGCAACTATTTCCGGAGGGCGCGGGCGTTTTTCCTGGCGTCAGGCAAATAGTCGAAGCCAGGCCAGCACCATCAGCACGGTGGCGTTGAGCAGCAGCAGCGGCGGCCCTGCCGCGGCCATGGTCCGCGTCCATTTTCGCGCCGATATCAGGCCGGAGACGCCCACGAGCAGCAGGCTGGGCGTGGTGCCAAGCCCGAAGGCCAGCATCGCCAGGGCGCCGCGCCAGGGGCTGAGCGTGGAGGATGCGACGGCGATGGCGGCGTAGAGGAAGCCGCAGGGCAGCAGGCCGAGGACGAGGCCGAGCAGGAAGCCGCCGCCGGCGCGGGTGCGGTCAATGCCGCGTGCTGTCGATGACACGAGCCTTGCCCAGGGGGGCGAGCCTTCGATTGTGGGGAAGAGGCGCCAGGACGGCGCCAGTCGTCGCAGCGCCTGGCCCAGGAACAGCAGCGCGGCCAGTGCCAGCAGCACGCCGGGCACCATGCGGCCGGCGGGTGAGGTGGCGGCCCATGCGCCGGTGCTTGCGCCGATCGCCCCCATTGCTGCGTAAGTCGAAAGTCGGCCGGCGTGGTAGGGGAGCAGCAGGCCGCTGGTCAGGCGATGGCGCTCGCACAGGCGGGATGCGGGAATTCGCTGCAGGGCGCCTGATACCTGCGACAGCACGAACGGCCCGCACATCGGCGCGCAGTGCGCCACGCTGCCGACGAGGCCTGCAAGGAACAGCGCTGCCAGCAAGCCTGCGAGGCCGGCAGGCCCGTCCGGTCCGCACAGGGCGGCCAGCATCTGCAGGTGATCGGTCATGCAGCATCCTGCGATGCGGCGATGCGTGGTGGCATTGACCTGCATCAATTCGCCCGCGGCGGGACCGTGCCAGTCTGATGCCACAGACAGCGTCAGAGTCGCGGGAGACAGGGCATGAAACGAGAAGTAGGCGATGTGGTGATGGGGAGCCTGATGGTGCCGATGGGCCTGCTGGGCCTGTTGGTCGCCTCCCGTGCGCTCGACCCGGAAATGTATGTGTTTGGCGTGTCGCTGACCGCCTTCGCGGTGCTGTTTGGCTTCGGCCTCATCAAACGCCACTACGACATCGCGGACACGCAGTCGGCCCTCAGCAAGGACGATCCGCATGCCTGACACAATCGCGATGGCTTCGGGCCATGTCCTGCAGCGGGCCCGGGCGCCGGTGGAGTATAACGACGACGTCGTGAAGAAATTCATGATTGCCTCGATGTTCTGGGCGATCGTGGCGTTCAGCGTCGGCGTGTATCTGGCGCTGGAGCTGACCTGGCCCGCGTTCAACCTCGGTTACGCCTTCACCAATTTCGGACGCCTGCGGCCGGTGCACACATCGGCTGCGATCTTTGCGTTCGGCGGCTCGATGCTGTTTGGAACTGGCATCTTCGTCGTCCAGCGCACCTGCCGCGCCCGGCTTTACGGCGGCCGGGCGCTCGCTGATTTCATCTTCTGGGGCTACCAGTTCTTCATCGTCATGGCCGCGCTGTCCTATGTGATGGGATACAGCCAGGGCCGTGAATATGCCGAGCCGGAATGGCATCTGGACCTGTGGCTGACGCTCATCTGGGTGCTGTTCCTGGTGGTCTATCTCGGCACACTCCTGCGGCGCGAGGAGCCGCATATCTATGTGGCGAACTGGTTCTACCTGTCGTTCATCATCACCGTGGCCATGCTGCATATCGGCAACAATCTGGCGGTGCCGGTGTCGTTCTGGGGGGCCAAGAGCTACTCGGCATTCTCGGGCGTGCAGGATGCCATGATCCAGTGGTGGTATGGGCACAACGCCGTTGGTTTCTTCCTGACGGCAGGCTTCCTGGGCATGATGTACTACTTCATCCCCAAGGCTGCCGACCGGCCGATTTATTCGTATCGTCTTTCGATCGTGCATTTCTGGTCTTTGATTTTTCTCTACATCTGGGCCGGGCCGCATCATCTTCACTATACGGCGCTGCCCGACTGGACGCAGACGTTGGGCATGGCGTTTTCGATCATGCTGTGGATGCCGTCCTGGGGCGGGATGATCAACGGGCTGATGACCTTGTCGGGTGCGTGGGACAAGTTGCGCACCAATCCGGGCCTGCGCTTCTCCGTCACGGCCGTGGGCTTTTACGGGATGGCCACCTTCGAGGGGCCGGTGATGTCGATCCGCTCGGTGAACTCGCTGTCCCACTATACCGACTGGGGCATTGGGCATGTGCATTCCGGCGCCTTGGGCTGGGTGGCCTTCATCAGTTTCGGCGCAATGTATTACCTGATCCCGGTGCTGTGGAAGCGCCAGGCGATGTATTCGACCAAGTTGATCGCCTGGCATTACTGGATCGCAACGCTTGGCATCGTGTTCTACATCACCTCGATGTGGGTGGCCGGTATCATGCAGGGGTTGATGTGGCGCGCCTATGACAGCTTCGGCTTCCTGCAATACTCGTTCATCGAGGCCGTGGTGGCCGTGCATCCTTACTACGTCATCCGCATGACCGGCGGGCTTTGCTTCCTGGCCGGCGCGTTCATGATGGCCTTCAACATGATCATGACCATCAGAGGCCCCAAGGCACAGCGCATCGCTTTGCCGCACGGCGCCTTGCTGGCGGGGGAATAGCGCCATGTTCAGCGGACGTTTCAATCACGGAATTATCGAACGCAACGCCATGCTGCTGCTGGTGCTGGCGCTGATCACCGTCTCGGTGGGCGGCATCGTCGAGGTGGTGCCGCTGTTCACCATCGAGACCACGGTGGAGCACGTCAAAGGTGTCAGGCCGTATTCGCCGCTCGAGCTCGTGGGCCGCAACATCTATGTGCGGGAGGGCTGCTACGTCTGCCACAGCCAGCAGATCCGCGGCCTGCGCGACGAGGTGGAGCGCTATGGCCATTACTCGCTCGCCGCCGAGAGCATGTATGACCACCCGTTCCAATGGGGTTCCAAGCGGATCGGGCCGGACCTGGCGCGGGTGGGCGGGCGGTATTCGAGCGATTGGCAGTACGGGCATCTGACGCATCCGCAGTCGCTGGTGCCGGAAAGCCTGATGCCGTCCTACGCGTTCCTCAGCACGACCGTTGTGGAAGATGCCGATATCGCGGCGCATCTGCGCGCGAACAAGGCGGTGGGCGTGCCCTACACCGACGAGGAGATGAAAGCCGCACGGGACGATCTGCAGGCGCAGGCAACGCCGGGCGCGGATCTCGCCGCGTTGCAGAAGCGCTATCCGAAGGCTGTGGCGGTTCCCGGCAACGGC
>JAYTHH010000140.1:0-5750 GCA_043732745.1 Rhodospirillales bacterium | reverse complement strand
ACATGACCATTTCAGCCTGCTCCAGCCCGATCTGCAGGCCGAACGACGCCGAGCCGAGATAGTAGAACGCCGGCTGGCTCCAGCCTGCGGTGCCATGGGTCAAAAGCACGCCGGTGCCGCCCTCGCCGCCGATAAAGAAGCCGCCCTTGTAGAGGCGCGGAATGATCAAGACCGCGCGAGCGCGGGTGGCCAAGTCGCGGGCGTTGCCGAACGCCTTGTCCTTTCGGATGTCCTCGATGGTGAGACGCGCGCGGTCCACCACCTGCTGCTGCTCGCCCTCTTCGGCCATTGCTCGCTGCGATGCCACAAGGCCAGCAAGCATGGAGACGCTCAGGATCAGGCTGCGTTTCGAAATTCCAGACTGCTTTGATGTATTCGCCATGTCATCCTCACTGTCTTCAGGAATGTCCAAGAGAAACGGACTCCTGCCGGACATCACGCCTTATTGCGCGATGTCCGTTGAGATCAGTAAAAGAATGATTTCAGCAATTTTTAGTTCCATATCCCGGCACTTTGCCGATACGGAACATGCTACGAGTCGGTCAGTGCCGAGCGAACCGGCCTGCCGGTGATCTCCACCGCCGCCTGCCACTTCTTGTCCGGCCCGATTTGGTCGGCCGAACCCAGGGTTAGCAGTTCGGCCAGCTTGGCACGGGCCCGGTGCACGCGGCTTTTCATGGTTCCGACAGCGCATCCGCAAAGCTGCGCCGCCTCCTCGTAGGACAAGCCGGACGCGCCGATCAGCATCAGCGCCTCGCGGTGGTCGTCTGCCAGCTTGAATAAAGCGGTGCGGAAATCCTGGAAGTCCATATGCGAATCCTGCGTCGGATATGACGCAAGACGGGCTGCGAACATACCGTCCGTGTCGGCCACCTCGTGACGCAGCTTGCGGAATTCGCTATAGAACTCGTTGCGCAGGATCGTGTAGAGCCAAGCGGCGATGTTCGAGCCAGGCTCGAACGATTTCATATTGGCCCAGGCCTTTACCAGCGTCTGCTGCACCAGATCGTCGGCGCGGTCGGCGTTCCGGCAGAGCGAAAAGGCGAAGGCGCGCAGGCGCGGGATGGCCGCGATGAGCTCGACCTTTGGATCGGGCGGTTCGGTCATGGTTTGTCCTGCTGGTTGGCCTCAAGCGATCGCAGCAGCATCAGAAAACGATCGGGCACCGGCTCATCCGCAATCTCGTCGAACAGAGCGCGAAGTTCGCGGCCAATATGGGCCTGAATGACGGGGTCCAGCGAGATACCTTCGGGCGAGATGCCGTCAGGCGGTTGTTCTGTCATGGTCATCTCTGGCCCTGCTGTGGTCCCCTCGAGCGGGAGGCCGTCGTCTTTGTGCATTCGATACTCCTGAAGCCCGGGGGCCACAGTAATTGCTTGTCGGCGGAAGGCCCGTCGCAGCCCGGCTCTTCAGATCGAAAGGCCAGTAGAAAATACTGTTAGACCGTAATCACGGTTTAACGGTGCACCGCGTCATCGGTTCCATACAGTTCCGGTGGTGATCCGCTTTCGGAACTTTTCTGGTGCCCAGAGGTTCCAGCCGCAGGAGACCGCCGGCGCAACGATGTGTGGTGTGGGCAATCGGAAACAAGGAACACGAAGATGCTACGTTGGGCGCTGTTTTTCCTGGTGATCTCGCTGGTCGCCGGCCTGTTTGGCTTCACCGGCATATCCGTTGCCACCGCTTCGATCGCGCGCGTGCTTTTCTTCATCGCCATCGCCGTGTTTCTGGTGTTCGTCGTCTTGGCGCTGCTCGCCGGAAAAGCGATCCTGTAGCCCATACGGCCAGACGATTTTGGAACCGTCAAGCCACGGCCGCGATGGGGAACGACAATTTCCATCGCGCGCCCTCCGGCGGATATTCCATCTCAACCTGGCCATCGAGCGCGCGTGCCACGAGGCGCTCGATCACCACGCGGCCGAAGCCGCGGCGGGTGGGAGGCGAAACCGGCGGACCGTTGATTTCCACCCAGCGTAAGGTGCATACCTTGCTCGCGTCGTCTGGTGCCGGCAGCGTCCAACTGATGGCCACCCTTCCGTCCGGCACCGACAGAGCGCCGTATTTAGCGGCGTTGGTGGAAAGCTCGTGCAGGGCCATGCCGATATGCTGGGCGGCATCCGGCCGCAGATGCATCGCGGGTCCCGACAGCGCGATCTGCGAGCCGACCAGATCGGAATAATGCCCGAGTTGCGAGCGGATCAACTCGCGCAATGCCACCCCGTTCCAATTCTCCTGCACCAGCAGGTCGTGCGATCCGGCCAGCGAATACAGCCGATCGGAAAAGCGCTTCTGGAAGTCCTCGATTGACAGGCTATGTGCCGCGGTCTGGCGCATGATCGCCTGGATCACCGAGAGCAGGTTTTTGGACCGATGCGTGACCTCGCGCAGCAGCAGACGGATCCGCGCCTCGTGCTCCTTGCGTTCGGTGATCTCGATGGACCCCCCGATCAGCCCCACCACGCAGCCTTCGGCATCGCGGAGCGGATGCACATTCAGGTCAAACCATTTCTCGCCGCCAGGCATCGTGAGGCACACCTCGCCATGCCCAGGCTGCCCTGTATCGAGCACAGCCTGCTTGATTCTGACCACCGCATCGACGGTGTCGTTGGGAACAACCTCCCGTTTGCCGCGGCCCACGATGATCTCGGCCGTGATCTCCGGGTCGGCGCTGCTGATCCAGGTGAATGCCAGATCGGTGTCCTGGGTGAACACTGTCACCCTGGCAGCGCGCAAGGCAGCATCGAAGCGCTGGTTGACCTCTGTCAGCGAGCGGGTGCGGCGCTGCACCCGACTTTCCAGCGTGGCGGCAAGCTGGCGCAGCGCCACCTCGCGGGAGGCGAGCGAACCCAGGTTGCGCCTGGTGTCGCGCAGCACCACGGCAGACAGCACGATCACGCAGATCGAGACCAAGCCGATGGTCAGCAACAGTACCTTGGACAGCAGCACCTGCCACGACGCGTTCTGCTGGATGGTGAGGTGGAGGGTTTCGCGCAGCGCCTGCACGGTGCTGCGCGCCTCGGCCATGGTGCGGTCGCCGACGCCGGTCTGCACCAGGGCCAAGGCTTGCGGATATCGTCCGGCCTCGACCAGCGCGATGGTTTGATCCAGCTCTCCGAATTTCCCCGCGGCCTGACGCTCGAGGTCCGCGGACAGCCGCACCAGATCAGGATTGCCGCTGGCGCTCCGCTTCAGCGCCGCGAGGGTTTCCGAGAATTCCGCCAGACCCTGTTTGTAGACGGGCAGGAATCGCGGGTCATGCGTGAGCACGAAGCCACGTTGCGAGGTTTCGGCGAGCAGGATCTGCTCCATCGCCTGACCCGCTGCCTGCCGCGCCGCCAGCGTCTGCATCACGGTGCGCGTGGTCTCGCCGCTTTGCCATGCCAGCACGCCAGCCGCTAGGCATACCGCCACGAGCAGCGTGAAGCCGAGCCCGATACTTTGCAACGCGCGTCGTTTGCGTCGCTCACCGCGCGAGGACAGGGTGAGCCCCGTGTCCAAAACCGAAGAAGCCGAGCCACGGCCCCACATCGAAGACCCTTTCGCCAAATCGGGGTCTTTGATGATTGTCCCACTCATGCCCGGACCTCGTGAGCGCAGTTTAGCCCATGGCTTCCGTGCTGGCCACCAAAGCTGCCCTTCGATCGAAGAACAAAGCCTGGCTGATGATGGCCTTCACCGTCTCGCTGCGGAACGGTTTGGTGATCAGGAAGGTCGGCTCCGGCCGGTCTCCGGTGAGCAGACGTTCCGGATAGGCGGTGACGAAGATGACTGGCACATTCACGCTGGCGAGGATCTCGTTCACCGCTTCGAGGCCTGAGCTGCCATCGGCCAGATGAATGTCCGCCAGCACAAGGCCGGGCTTGTGCTGGCGGATGGCGGCCACCGCCTCCTTGTGGGTACGCGCGGTGTTGATCACCTCATGCCCCAGTTCGATGACCAGGGCTTCCAGATCCATCGCGATGATCGGCTCGTCCTCGATGATGAGAACCTGTGTGGAAAGCTGGTTGGCGATCTCGCTGCCAGCACGGGTCACAAGATTTTCGATCTCGGCGGCCTCGCAATCCAGCATGTCGGCGATCGCGGCCACGCTGAATCCTTCCACCGAGCGCAGCAGGAACACGGCGCGGGCCCACGGCGTCAAACGTTCCAGGGTGCGGTCGGCGGCGACCATCAGGCCAGCGCCGGCATCGCCTTCTGCGGCATCCTGCGACGCCTTCTGATTCACCGGCACCGAGCCCCAGACCTTGAGGAAGGTCTTGAACATTACCTCACGCGGCCGGTCCTGCATGCCCACCGGATCGGGGTTGGCCGCAACCGCCTCCAGCGTGGCCACGGCATAGGCGTCGCCGCTGGCCTGGCTGCCGGTCAGCGCGCGGGCGAAACGCCGCAGAAAGGGGAGATGCGGCGCGATCGACGCAGACAAAGACATGACGAATCCCTTACTTGAGCCACGACCATTATTTGATAATCACGCAGCATACCAAAACGAATTCCATATGATAAAGTTCCAACCAGCGCGGAACTTTTCGTAAGCCCGTGCGTTAGCAGACACTTGCGCGGCGCCAAATCATCACACATGCGAAATTTGGTCGCAACCCACCATAGCGGGTGACCATTACGTGGCGCGTTCAAAGGGTGCAATTGCCGCGTGGCGCAGCGGCCACACATCTGCTGATCGGCACCTATTTCAAGGCCAGCACTGCAACTGATCCGGTCGGGCGCCATTCTCGTTGTTATGGAAACTTTTCAGCATGATGTCGCCAGGGTTGTATCCAACATGAGAGAATTCAGAGCAGGGCGGAAGTCGGACGGGTATCTCGTGTCGGTCATGGATACGCATGAAACAGGCGACGTGCAGCGGGAGATCGGTCTACGTCTGCGCGCCGTGTATGAGGCGATCGTCGCCGAGCCGGTTCCCCAGCGCTTCGTGTTATTGCTCGAATCCCTAGATTGCTCTAATCCCCGAAAGCTGTGAGCGCTCCCCGAACGGTCATAAGCTGATCGAAATAGTCGTCCCAGGCGCTGCATCCGATTTGCCTCCTGTCGCATTGCAACTGATGACATCCTCTTTTGGCAGTGTGAACAGAGCGACCACCGTAGCAATGATCCTAACCTCGCTTCTCCTCCATGACTGAAACCGACGCGCTGCTTCGCGAGCTCAATCATAGGGTGAACAACAATTTCCAAATTGTTGTCAGTCTCATGAACCTGAAGAAACGTATTCTTCCGGTGGAGCGACAGGAGGACATCCGCTTCATCGAAGAGCACGTGCAGTCGATGGCGGTGGCGTATCGGCTGATCCTGGCGCGCGGCGCCGTGCTGGAAGTAACGGCAGGCGAACTGGTGGCCGATGTGGTGCTAGGCCTGCGGCTGATCGCGAAGTTGCAGGCCGAATCGCTGTCGTTGGACTTGGCGATTCTCGGCATTATGTTGAATCTGGACCAGGCGATCGCGGTGGCGTTGTATTTCGCGGCTGTGTTGCCGCCGTTCCTCGATCACGCGAAGGCCACCGGCACACGGGTTTCGATTTCTGTGAGCAGCGAAGGCGAAACCCTTTCGGTCAGCATTCTCGGCGACGGCGACCGCGAGGAGCTTGTCGATCCGCTGCGCGAGCGGCTGCTGCAGGCCTATCTGTCCCAGTTGGGTGGCACTCGCGACACAGAAAATCGGGCAGGCAAACATCGCCTGACTTTCGCCGTAACCCAGATCGGCGACGCGGTTTAAACGGCGAAGCCGTGATAGGGAGCCGC
>JAYTHH010000139.1:0-5758 GCA_043732745.1 Rhodospirillales bacterium | reverse complement strand
TCGCCACCATCATCGCTGAACCGCTGGAGCGCGGCTTTGGCATGACACTGGGCAACGCCATTCGGCGTGTCTTGATGTCGTCGCTGCAAGGTGCGGCCGTGACGGCGGTGCAGATCGATGGCGTGCTGCATGAATTCAGCTCGATCCCGGGCGTCCGCGAGGACGTGACGGATATCGTGTTGAACATCAAGCAGTTGGCCCTTCGCATGCATGGCGATGGCCCGAAGCGCATGATGCTGAACGCCACCGGCCCCGGTGAAGTTCGCGCCGGCCAGATTTCCGCCGGTCACGACATCGAGGTAATGAACCCCGACCTCGTGATCTGCACGCTCGACGATGGCATCAAGCTGGGCATGGAGTTCACCGTGAACTCCTTCAAGGGCTATGTGCCCGCCAGCGCCAACCGTCCTGAGGACGCGCCGATCGGTTTGATCCCGATCGACAGCATCTTCTCGCCGGTTCGTCGCGTGTCCTACAAGGTGGAACCGACCCGCGTGGGTCAGATCACCGACTATGACAAGCTGCTGCTGACGGTTGAGACCAATGGCGCCGTGACGCCTGAGGACGCCGTGGCGTTGGCCGCGCGCATTCTGCAGGACCAGCTGCAGCTGTTCATCAACTTCGATGAGCCGCAGGCGGTGCGTCATGAGGAGCCTGAAGACGATCTGCCGTTCAATCGCAATCTGCTGCGCAAGGTGGACGAGCTTGAGCTGTCGGTGCGTTCTGCCAACTGTCTGAAGAACGACAACATCGTCTATATCGGCGATCTCGTTCAGAAGTCGGAGCAGGAGATGCTGCGCACGCCGAACTTCGGTCGCAAGTCGCTCAACGAGATCAAGGAAGTTTTGGCTTCCATGGGTCTGTCGTTGGGGATGAGCGTTACCGGTTGGCCGCCTGAGAATGTTGAGGACCTGGCCAAGCGTTTGGAAGAGCCCTTCTAGACGCCGCCATCACGCGATCAGCCCGGCCACAAGTTGTGAAATACGCTTGCTGGCACTGATACTTTGTTAAGGATTTAGACCAATGCGTCACGGGGTAGCCGGCCGTAAGCTTGGCGTGACAACAAGCCATCGCTTCGCCATGTTTCGCAACATGGCGCATGCGCTGATCAAGCATGAGCAGATCACGACGACGCTGCCGAAGGCCAAGGAGTTGGGCCCGGTTGCCGAGAAGCTTATCACACTTGGTAAGAGGGGCACGCTTCATGCCCGTCGGCAGGCGTATGCGCAGCTCCGCGACAACATGATCGTGGCGAAGCTCTTCACGACAATCGCCGAGCGGTACAAGGATCGTCATGGCGGTTATACACGCGTGATGAAGGCCGGCATGCGCTATGGCGATGCGGCTGATATGGCGGTGATCGAGCTTGTGGACCGCGATCCGGCTGCCAAGGGTTTGGACAGTGGGCCGAAGGCTGAGGCTGCTGCGGGCGACGACGCCGAGTAACCTCGGGGTGGTGGCGGACTTCGTCCGCCTTATGGTGATTGATTGGGCCGGCCCTCGTTTCTTGCGGGGGCCGGTCTTATCTTTTGGGGATGAGCATGATCGCGCCGTTGGCGGATCGCCTGCGTCCGCGGGCGTTGGATGAGGTTGTGGGGCAGGACCATCTTGTGGGTCCGGCCGGGACGCTCACGCGCATGCTTGGGCGGGGGAGTTTGGCCAGCCTGATTCTGTGGGGGCCGCCTGGGGTGGGCAAGACCACGATTGCGCGATTGTTGGCCAGCCAGGCTGGGTTGGAATTCGTGCAGCTTTCGGCGGTTTTTTCAGGTGTCGCCGACCTCAAGCGGGTGTTCGAGGAGGCGACGAAGCGTCGTCGTCTGGGTGAAGGCACGTTGCTGTTTGTGGATGAGATCCATCGCTTCAACCGGGCGCAGCAGGATGGCTTCCTGCCAGCTGTAGAGAACGGCACTGTCACGTTGGTGGGCGCCACGACCGAGAACCCATCTTTCGCGTTGAACGGGGCGTTGTTGTCGCGTTGTCAGGTTCTGGTGCTGAAGCGGCTGGACGATGCGGCGATGGAGCGGATTCTGGAGCGCGCGGAGATCACGTTGGGCCGTCGGGTGCCGCTCGATGATGACGCGCGTGGGACTTTGCGGGCGATGGCGGATGGGGATGGGCGGTATCTGCTGAACCTCGCCGAACAGTTGGCCGCCGTGGAAGATCCGACGCCGATGGACACGTCCGCCTTGTCTGAACTGCTGTCCAAGCGGGCGGCGCTGTACGACAAGGATCGTGAGGAGCACTACAACCTTATTTCGGCACTGCATAAGTCGTTGCGGGGCTCGGACCCGGATGCGGCTTTGTATTGGTATGCGCGGATGCTGGCTGGCGGGGAGGATCCGCGGTTCATCGCACGGCGGCTGGTGCGGTTTGCGTCCGAAGATGTGGGGCTCGCCGATCCGCAGGCGTTGGTTCAGGCTTTGGCGGGGTGGGAGACGTATGAGCGGCTAGGGTCGCCGGAGGGGGAGTTGGCGTTGGCGCAGGTGGTGCTTTATCTTGGCACGGCGCCGAAATCGAATGCTGCCTATAAGGCGATCGGGGCGGCCATGCGGGCGGCGAAGGCGACCGGCAGCCTGATGCCGCCGCAGCATATTCTGAATGCGCCGACGAAAATGATGAAAAACCTGGGCTACGGCGCGGGCTACGCCTATGACCACGACACGGAGGACGCGTTCTCCGGCCAGAATTACTTCCCGGACGGAATGGCCCGTCAGAATTTCTACAATCCTCGGGATCGCGGCTTCGAGCGCGAACTTGGGAAGCGGTTGGATCACTGGTCCAAGCTGCGCCAGGAAAAATCATGAGCATCGCCACCAGGACTGTTACCGCCGACGAGGCCGATCTGCGCGTGGATCGGTGGTTTCGCCGTCATTTCCCGTCTGCGACCCAAGGCGTAATCCAGAAATTGTGCCGCACCGGGCAGATCCGGGTGGATGGCAAACGCGTGGAGACCAATCTGCGGCTGGCGCCGGGGATGAGCGTGCGCGTGCCGCCGCTGCCGGCCAGCACGCCTGTGGTGGCGGAGCGGCCGGCGCCGGTGTTCGATCCGTTGCTGGAGCAGGAGATGACGAAGCTGGTGCTGTATCGGGACGATCATGTGATCGTGCTGAACAAGCCATTTGGCGTGCCGAGCCAGGGTGGCCCGGGGATCACGCGGCATCTCGACGGCATGTTGGACGGGTTGCGCTATGGCTCGGAGCATCGGCCACGGCTGGTGCATCGGCTGGATCGGGATACCACGGGGGTGATTGTGGTGGCGCGCACGCCTGGGGTGGCGGCCAAGCTGGCGTCGTCGTTCCGCGGGCGGGATGTGGAAAAGACGTATTGGGCCGTGGTGGTGGGGCGGCCGGTGCCGGTGGAGGGGCGGATCGACCTCAATCTGGTGCGGGTTGATGGCTATCTCGGCAATCGCGCTGCGGTGGCCGGGCCGTATGACACCGATGTGGCACGGGCGATCACCGATTTCACCACGCTCGATCACGCGGCGCGTAAGTTGGCGTGGTTGGAGATGAAGCCGCTGACCGGGCGCACGCATCAGTTGCGCGTGTCCTGCGGCGCCATCGACGCGCCGATCCTCGGCGACACGCCTTATGGCAAGGAGGTCGAGGGTCGCAACACGGCGCTGGTGGATGGGCTGGGCGACAAGCTGCATTTGCACGCGCGGCAGATCGCGTTTCCGCATCCGGCCGGCGGAACGCTGATCGTGGAGGCGGATTTGCCGTCCCATATGGTGGCCACGTTCAAGAGCATGGGGTTTACGGCAAGGCCGGCGGCGGCGGTGCTTCGGCGCTGAGGCTGCTGCTTCTCACTGGGCGCCGCCAGGAGTAGTAGGTCGGGCAACGCCGGACCTATGATTTGAGCTTTAGCCAGGGAGTCCGCATGTCGCGCCGTCGCTCAAGATCGTCCCGCGTTCTGCTGTGGCTGGTGCTCGTTGTCCTGGCATTGCCGGTGTTGGCTGGACTTGGGGCCTATGCGTTCGTCGATCCCAATGAGTTCAAGCCGCAAATCGTCCAATCTGTGCGATTGGCCACCGGGCGGGACATCGCCCTTGATGGGCCGATTCGGATCGGATTTTCGGCTACTCCCACGTTGCAGGTTGAGCGTGTGCGGTTGTCCAATCCGCCGGGTTTCTCGCGGCCGGACATGGCCACTTTGTCCAAGGTTGAGGCGCAGTTGGCGTTGTGGCCCCTGCTCCGTGGGCGGCTGGAGATTGTGCGGCTGACACTGACGGAGCCAGACCTTCTGCTGGAGACCGATGCCGCGGGCCAGAGCAACTGGCGGTTCGCGCCGATGGCCAAGGCTGCGACGCCGGCCGCCGCAGCGTCGTCTTTACTGGCGTCGGAGCCGCATCCGAATGCGCCGCGCTTTGCGCTTGGCGCCGTACGGATCCTCAATGGCCGGCTCACCTGGCGTGACACGCGGCTTGGCCAAAGCCGAGTGGTCGATATTCGGCAGTTTGCCGCAAGCTCCGCCGGTGCCTTGGCCCCGGTGTCGGCCACTGCCGATCTGATGGTCGAAGGGCATGTCGTTACGGTGTCGGCGGAGACCGGGCCGCTGGAGCAGTTGTTGGGCGGCGAGGCGATGGCGCCCGGCTGGCCGCTGCAGATCGTGGCGCGGGTCGAGGGGGCGCGGCTTGCTGCGTCTGGCGTGGTGGAGCGGCCGTTGGAAGGGCGCGGCTATCAGATGGCGCTGGATGCCACGGCACCGGATCTTGGGCTGCTGGCCAAGGCGTTGGGCCGCGAACTGCCGCCGCTGCATGATGTTTCGGCATCGGCGAAGATCAGCGACGCCACGGGGGCACCGGTGCTGTCGGCGCTGGTGCTGCGCGCCGGGGCCTCCGATCTGGCGTCGTTTTGGCCCGGGCTGAGCCTGGAGCGGCTGGAAGTGACCGCGCCGGCGTTGAGCGAGCCGGTGAAGGCCGAGTTCGACGTGATGCTGGCCGGCACGAAGCTGCATGGCATGGGCGCGATGGCGTGGCCCGCCGGGATGGATCTTCCGGCGGGCACACGGCTTCCGATCGAGGCAAGTGTCGCGGCCGAGGGCGCCATTGTGTCGACCAAGGGCGATCTCATTCTGCCGCGCTCCGTGGAGCTTGGGGTGGCTGTACGGATTGCCGATCTGTCGGTGTTGCAGAAACTGGTGGGTCGTCCGTTGCCGGCGCTGCACGACCTGTCGGTCGAGGCGACGCTTGCGGATCGGGATGGCGATATCGCGAATGGTGTCACGTTGCGCAATCTAAAGGTCACGGGGCCACAGGGCGATGTGGCGGGGGAACTGGCGGTTGGGCTGAGGCCGCGCGTGTCGCTGCAGGGGCAGTTGGCGTCGTCCATGCTGGATCTGGACGTGATCCGGGCGGATCTGGACGCGGCACCGGCGGATGCACCCGCACCGGCCGCCTCCGCGTCTGTGCCTGCGCCATCGGCAGCGACTGTCCCCGCTCCGGCACCGCAGGCTGCGACCGCAGTAATGCGCGTGTTCTCGGATCGGAAATTCGACCTTTCGGCGTTGGCTTCGGTTGATGCCGATCTGCGCTTCACGATGGCGCAACTGCGTTCCGGGGGTGTGGTCTATCGCGACGTGGCCGGTCGGGTGGAGTTGGCGCAGGGGCGACTGGCCGTTGATCCGTTCGCCGGCGTGTCGACCGGCGGGCGCATCGAGGGGCGGATGTCGCTGGACAGCAGGCAAGCCGAACCGCCATTGGCGCTGGCCATCACGGCGCCGGCTTTGGCGTTGAAACCGTTGCTGACGGCGTTCGGCT
>JAYTHH010000138.1:0-1664 GCA_043732745.1 Rhodospirillales bacterium | reverse complement strand
CGTCCGGCCAGCAGGGCTGCGCAGGCGAGGCCCGCGATGCCGGCGCCGACGATGGCCACGGTCTGATGGGTGGGGGAATCCGGCGCGGTGGCGCCGGGTCGATTCGCTGGGTTGATCATGGGCGGACGCTGGCGCAACGCCTTCCCCTGGGCAAGCGGGAACCAACTCGGGCTAAAGCGCGATAGCTTCTGGAAGGCGAAGCCATCGCGCTTTAGCTATTTGTTTTGGCGAGCAATTTCATCGCACGATTGATTCAACCTCAGGCGATATTGCGGTAGATTAAGTCGTCGCAATCCAGCCGCCCAGCTCGGCAGCGGTGAGCGGGTTGCTGAACAGGCTGCCCTGGCCGGCATCGCATCCGGAGGCCACAAGGAAGGCGCGCTGGCGTTCGGTTTCGATGCCGTCGGCCACAATATCGAAGCCCAGCGCATGGCCGGCACTCACCAAGGCGCGCAGGATGGCCGCGTCCTCGCGGTCGTCCGGCAGATCGCGGATCAGCGAGCGGTCCAGTTTCATGGCGGTCAGCGGCAGCCGTTTGAGCGCGCTGAGGCTGGCGAAACCGGTGCCGAAATCATCCAGCGCCACGCCTACGCCGAGGTCGCGGATGGCCGACAGGGTGAGCAGCGTGTCGACGTCGATATCGGCGAGCAGCGCCTCGTCCAGTGCTAACTCCAGACGTTCGGGTGCGAGGCCGGTGCGTTCGAAGATGTCGGCGAGCTGGCCGATCAGGGTGCCCTGCATCAGCAGGCGCTGCGAGACCCGAACCGAAACCTGCCAATGCGACGGCCAGCAGGGCGTGCCGGCGACGGCGGCGCAGGCGGTGCCGAGGCTCCAGCTGCCGATCCGCACGGCGTGGCCGGAGATATCGGCCAGCGGCATGAACGCCTTGACCTGGAGCAGCCCAAGCCTTTTATGCGGCCAGAACGGCAATGCCTCGGCGCCCAGCATGCGGCCGGTGCCGAGCGACAACCTTGGCCGGAACATCAGGTCGAACGCCGATGTGTCCACCGCGCGGCACAGCTCGCGCTGCATCCGGCGGTGCTCGGCGGCCTCGGCGCGCATATTGGGCGCCAGGCGATACGGCCCGTGCCATGCCTGGGTGTCGTGCGGCGTGTTATGGGGAGGTTTGTGGCCCTGTTGGATGTCTGGGAGGTTCATGGCGGTGTCTCAATTGTGATGACGCCGTCTCATATTACGGTCTGTCTGTGAAGCGGGAGTTAATGATCGTCGCTTTTCGGAGATTGTCGGATTTGCGCGGTTCATGCAGCGGGTTTGCGGGCGATTAACGAAGTCTTAGGCCGGATGCCGCCTAATGGCGGTGTGTCAGTAAGCATGCCGCCTAATGGCGGCGTATCAGAAGCATGCCGCCTAATGGCGGCAT
This sequence comes from Rhodospirillales bacterium, assembly GCA_043732745.1. Classification (GTDB taxonomy): domain Bacteria; phylum Pseudomonadota; class Alphaproteobacteria; order Acetobacterales; family Acetobacteraceae; genus CAIQQQ01. The sequence goes on along the minus strand of JAYTHH010000138.1, from coordinate 283 downwards.
TGCAGCAAAGGATGGGTGCGATGTCTGAAACCCTGATGAAGGCAGCGCCGCCTGCATCCTACAATCTTGCGGCAATGACCGCCGGATTGGGCTTCATGCCGTCTTTGACCAGGTCCAGGCCGGCCGGTTGGACTGCGTTGGCCGGGCTGCGCGGTCGAGGCCCTTTCGCGCCACTGATGTGGCAGGTGGGACCGGCGCCGCATCATGTCTGGCTGGCGGGCACGAGGCTGCGAATGAGCCTGATTGCGTGGGCCGCAGACGGAGAGGGAAGACGGCCTTCTGC
>JAYTHH010000137.1:0-17019 GCA_043732745.1 Rhodospirillales bacterium | reverse complement strand
TTCCCGTCAACCCCGGGCTGGCCGGCCAGACGTTGCACGGCCAGCCCGTCATGGCCGACCTCGCCGCTGCTGGCGCGCTCGACATGGTGGACATTTTCCGGAACGCCGCTGATGTGCCGCCGGTGGTGGACGAGGCCATTCGGCTCCAGGCGCGCACCATCTGGATGCAGCTTCGCGTGGTGGCCGAAGAAGCCGCAAGGCGCGCCCGCGACGCCGGGCTTGTGGTCGTGATGGATCGCTGCCCGGTGCTAGAATGGGCGCGACTGGGTGTTGCGGGAGCGGGTTGAACCCAGCCGTCGTAAGCGCCATATAACAAAGGCTACCGCACCCTTTGGGGAAGAAAAATGACCAACGAGGAACGCGATCTCATCACGAAGTTCATCGAGCGCGTGGGCGGTCGTGCAGCAGCATCGGGCGGCTTCGCTGGCTCTGTACCCGCCACCGCCACGCCGCCGCTGCCTCCGGTCGATGCCGAGGCCGACCAGTTGCTGGCCGATCTGTTCACCCGCTATCCCGAGTCGCGCTACCGCATCACGCAGATTGCGTTCGTGCAGGAGCATGCGGTGGCAGCGGCGGCCAACCAGATCAACCAGATGCAGGCGCAGATTACCCAGTTGCAGCAGCAGTTGCAGAGCCAAGCGCAGCAGGCGCCAGCCCCCGCCCCGTCCTCACCCTGGGGCCAAGTGGCACAGCCTCAGCAGCAGCAGCCGGCGCCGTCGCGCGGCCTGTTCGGCGGCCTGTTCGGCGGCGGCCAGCCCGCGCAGCAGCAGCAGCCGCAGTATCAGCAGCCAGCCTACGCACCGCCGCCGCAGCAGCAATACGCCCCCGGCTATCAGCCCGGCATGTTCCAGCGCTCCGGCTCGGGCTTTCTTGGCTCGGCGCTGACCACCGCGGCCGGCGTGGCTGGCGGCATGATGGCGGCGAATGCGCTGAGCGGCCTATTCTCGGGTGGCCGCCACGACAGCCAGTCGGCTTCGTTCGGCGGCGGTGGTGGGAATGCCGGTAATTTCGGCCAGGCCAATCCGGCCGGCGAGGCTGCGCCCTGGGCCACGCCGCCGCTTGGCGCGCCAGACCCGATGGACCAGGGCGGTGAGTCGAAGGACTACCCCGCCCAGCAGGCCTGGAGCCAGCCGGATACTGGCTGGCAGGACGCCGCAGCCCCGGCGCAGGACAGCGGCTGGCAGGATGCCAGCAATACCGATAGCGGCTGGTCTGACTCGTCCAGCGGCTCGGATGTAGACAACAGCTGACTTTTGCTTGATGCGCGGACCTCCTAGGCTGTCGCCAGCCCAGGAGGTCCGATGCGTTACCCAGATTTGGATATCGATCTGCTCCGCTGCTTTGCCACCGTGGCCGAGCAGGGAGGCTTTACGTCCGCCGGCACCGCGCTGGGGCTGACGCAGTCGGCGATAAGCCTGAAGGTGAAGCGGCTAGAGGATCTGCTCGGCCGCCGCGTGTTCGAGCGCACCAGCCGCCGCCTGTCGCTCACGCCGGATGGCGAGGTGCTGCTTGTCTATGCCCGTCGCCTGCTGAGCCTGAACGACGAGGCGGTGCGCCGGATGATCGCACCACCGGTGCGCGGCCATCTGCGCCTGGGCGTGGCCGATCATTTCGTGCCGCAGCATCTGGCACCCATTCTCGCCCGCTTCGCACGCACCTATCCCGACGTGCGGCTGGAGGTGGAGGTCGGCCGCAGCCACGAGCTTCGCGCCTCCTGCGAGCGGGGCCAGCTGGACCTGGTGATCGGCAAGCGCCGCGACGGCGAGACGACGGGCACGCCGATCTGGACAGAGACGCTCGCCTGGGTCACGGCGCGCGATGCCGCATTGGCGCGGGATCTGAACACCGGGCGGAACGCGCCGCTGCCACTGGCGATGCTGCCGCCCGGCTGCATGTTCCGCGATCGCGCACTGACCACCTTGTCGCGCGCCAACATCGCGCATGAGATCGTCTACACCTCGGCCAGCCTGCTGGGCGTGATCGCCGCCGCCGAGGCCGGGCTGGGCGTGAGCGTGCTCGGCCGTTCCTCCCTGCCGCCGGGGCTGCGCGAGGCCGCCGGCCTGCCCGATCTCGGCACCGCCGAAATGGCGATTTTCGGGGATGCCGAAGGCCGCATGGCGCTGGTCGACCCGTTGGTTGGTTTCATCCGCGAAAGTCTCGCCGCCACCGTGGCCCTGCGCCCCGCCGCCTGAAGATCGGAGCCATCAGCATGCGCCTTTGCCTCGCTCTCGCTGCCACACTTTTGCTCGCTTCATTACCGGCCCACGCGGAGCTTCCGGCCCGTTACAGCCGCCCAGTCAAAGCCGTGGCGCCGACCCTGATGGATGTGCCCTATGCCAACGGAATGGCCGCGATTCCGATTTACGCATCAGCGGATATGACGAAGCCGCAGCCCGATATCACCCGCGCCGTGCTGATCTTTCACGGTCTGCTGCGCAACGCGGACAGCTATTTCGAGGCCGGTCTCGAAGCCCAGCGCGCCGCCGGTCCTGCGGGGACGTCGGCCATCGTTATGGCGCCGCAATTCCTGACGACGTCGGATATTCCGGCCCACAACCTGCCCGCCAACACATTGGGCTGGTCGGTCGATGCCTGGGCCGGCGGTGAGCCCGCCACCACGCCCGCCCCGCTCAGCGGGTTCGATGCGGTGGATGCCATCCTGGTGAAACTTTCCGATCGCAGCCTGTTTCCGAAGCTTCGGACAGTCGTGATCGCCGGCTTCTCCGCCGGGGGGCAGATCGTGCAGCGCTATGCTGTGGTGGGTGAGGGCGAGGCCGCGCTGACGAAGGCCGGAATTGGCACCGAGTATGTGGTGTCCGATCCGTCTTCCTATCTGTATTTCACCGCCGAACGGCCGCTGCCAAACGCGTCCTGCGCCAACGCAGATCGCTGGCGCTACGGCTTCGACGCCGCGGTGCCGCCTTATGTAAAACTGCCGCCGGCTGCGCTGGAGGCGCGCTATGTCGTACGCCACGTCACCTATCTGATGGGCATGGCCGACACCGACCCCAATCACCCCGTGCTCGACAAATCCTGCGCTGGCGAGACCCAGGGCCCGCAGCGTTTCGCCCGCGGGCACAATTACTTCAGCATGCTGCAGCAGCGTGACGGCGGCGCATTGCGCCATGTCTTGATCGACGTGCCGGGCATCGCCCATGAGGGTACGAAAATGTTCAATTCGCCTTGCGGCCTCGGGGCCCTGTTCGGCACGCGAGGCTGCTCCGAAATCGACAGGAACCGCTGATGGCTCATGTCGAAAAGGCCGGAATCGGACCAGCGGCCTTCACGTTTCTCCGCGAGCTGGCCGCCAATAACGAGCGCGCCTGGTTCCTGGCCAACAAGCCGCGCTACGAACGCGATTTTGTTCTGCCGTTTCGCCGGGTGCTGGCCGCGCTGATCACCACCCTCGCCGCGAAAAAGATCCCGCTGGCCGGCGATCCGGCAAAGGCGATTTTCCGCATTCATCGCGACGTGCGGTTCAGCCACGACAAGCTGCCCTACAAGACCCATGCCGGCGCAGTGCTGACGCGGAACGGCAGCAAGGGAAAGTCCGGGCTGCTGTATATCCACATCGATCCGGCCGGATGCTTCGTGGCGGCCGGCTTCTGGCAGCCAGAAAAGGAGGCGCTGGGCGCGTTGCGCGAGGCGATCTACACCGACACGAAGCGCTTCGATGCCGTGCAGGCCGGGCTTGCCGCCGCCGGGCTTGGTTTGGACGACAGCGAGAGCCTGGTGCGGATGCCGCGCGGTTTCGAGGACGCCGCGGGCAGCGACATCGCCGCGGCGCTGCGGCTGAAATCGTTTGTGGTGCGTCGTCCGCTCAGCGCCGCAGTTCTTGCCGACCCTGTGCCTGCCATCACCAATTTTGCAGCCGATGCGCTGCCGTTGCTGGAATTTGGCTGGAACGCCCTCACCGTGCTGGAACCGAAGCGGAAACCGTAGCCTGCCTCTTCAGGCCAGACTCTTTGAGTCGGGCATCCAGGCCGGCGGCGCGGGAACAAGGCTGGCATTTCCACAAAGCAACGCCTCGGCCTTCATCGCATCCAGCCGCAGAAGGGCCAACGCCAGCCCGCCTTCCCCGAACCGCAGTGTGCCGACCCGCACGCCGTCTTGCAGCACTGGCGTGCCCGGCGCGGGCATCGTGCCGTCCACGCGCACCGGCACGAGGCGCCGCTTCAGCAGGCCCCGATACTTCGTCCGCGCCGTCAGCTCCTGGCCCATGTAGCAGCCCTTGCTCCAGGACACGCCGTGCAGTTCCTCGAATCCGGCCTCCAGCAGCACCGTCTTGTCGGATTCCAGATCGCGCGAGCCATCCGGAAGGCCGAGCGCGATACGGTGGGCATGCCAGGCCTCAGGCGTGGTGGTATCGGTGATCTCCGATGTGGCAAGCACGCGCCAGCCGGCCTCGGGCAGTCGTGGATCGGGCGCCAGGACGGCACCAACCAATGGTGTCTCGCCCCACGCCACATGCACCTTCATCTCAGCCGATATGTCCCGCAGCGCCACCTTCGAGCGGAGCCGGTAGCGGCCCAGCGTCTTGACCAGCATGGCCGCCTGCGCCGCCTCGCAATCGAGAAGCAAGCGGTCGCCTTCGGACAGAATGAAAAAATCCGCCAGCCACTTGCCCTGGGGGGTCAACAGCGCGGCCCAGACGGCGCGGCCTGGAGCGGCCTGTTTCACGTCATTGGACACCAGGCCCTGCAGGAACGCCACACGGTCCTCGCCGGTCAGTTCAACCACGCCGCGGTCCGTCAAACGCACGATCATGCCAGTTCCCCCGCCACCGATCATGGCCGCGACGAGGACGCCGTGCAAGATTGAAGGCCCATCGCGCAACCGAACGAGGACCAACACCATGGCCGCCCACTTCGATCTGATCATTCGGGGCGGCACCGCAGTCCTGCCCTGGGGCGAGACATCCGCCGATATCGGCGTCCTCGATGGCCGCATCGCCGCCATCGGAGCGGCGCCCGGCGCCACCGCCGGGCAGATTGTAGACGCCTGGGGCCTGCATGTGCTGCCCGGGCTGATCGACCCGCATGTGCACCTGCGCGATCCCGGGGACGCCGCCGTGGAGAGCATTCCCACCGGCACCAAGGGCGCTGTGCTCGGCGGGCTGACCGCGGTGTTCGACATGCCGAATACCAACCCGTCGATCACCAATTCGGAGCGGCTCGCCTGGAAGCGTGGCTATGTCGAGAGCGTCGCCTGGTGCGACATGGGCCTGTATGTGGGTGGCACCAAAACGAATATCGACGAACTGGCGGCGCTTGAGGTGGAGCCCGGCGTGTGCGCCATCAAGATCTTCGCGGGGTCTTCGACCGGCGACCTGATGGTGGAGGACGACGTCAACTTGGAGCGCATCATGCGTGCCGGGCGTCGGCGGATCGCCTATCATTCCGAAGACGAATACCGGCTGCAGGCGCGCAAGCCGATCTACAAATCCGGCGATCCCTATCGCTGCCACGCCGAATGGCGGGATGTGGAATGCGCCTTCCTCGGCACCCGCCGCCTGATGGCGCTGGCGCGGTCTACCGGACGGCCCGCGCATATCCTGCATGTCTCGACGCAGGAAGAGCTGGAGTATCTGCGGGATTTCCGCGACATCGCCACCGTGGAGCTGCTGGTCAATCACCTGACGCAGGTGGGGCCGGATTGCTACGACCGTCTCGGCGGCTTCGGCGTGATGAACCCGCCGATCCGCGACCAGCGCCACATGGACGCCGCCTGGGCCGCGATCGCGGATGGTAGGGTCGACACGATCGGGTCCGACCATGCGCCGCACGCCTATGAGGCAAAGTTGAAGCCCTGGCCCGAAGTCCCCGCCGGGCTCACCGGCGTGCAGACCTTGGTGCCGATCATGCTCGATCATGTGAACGCCGGACGGCTGTCGCTGGCGCGCATGGTGGACCTGATGGCGGCGGGGCCAGCCCGCGTCTATGGCGCCATCAACAAGGGGCGTCTGGTCGCTGGCTACGACGCCGATTTTACACTGGTGGATCTGAAGGCCACCCGCACCATCACGAATGATTGGATCGCGGCACCATGCGGCTGGACGCCGTTCGACGGCATGTCCGTCACCGGATGGCCGATCGTCACGATCGTACGTGGAAACGTGGTAATGCGGGATGGCGAGGTAATGGGCGTGCCGGGCGGGCGGCTGGTTCGGTTTACGTAGGGCCGCAGGACGGATGAAGTCGGCCGTCTCCACTTTTCGAGGTTGAGGCTGTGGACTTCGTCCACACTACGGATTGGAAAATTCAGCCAGGTTTTGAATTCGCTGCTCCGACCGGTCGAGCATGCAGGCTCCACCCTGAATGCTGGCCATGGTTCCAGTGTCCTTGCCATAGAACGCCCCGCAATCGGCATCGCGGAATATGATCCAAAGCCTTTCGGATTTTCGCAGCTTCTCCTGCTGATCCACCGGCAAGGCATCCATCGCCTTGCGATAGGCCGCGTTGAGCCGAGCATCGGCTTCGGCAAGTCCCGCAGTCTGACAGGCCTTCATATCTACTGTTGTGACAGCAACATTCATGCAGGCTCCGTACTTTGTCTGCGCCTGGGCACCGCACGCCCCAAAGACGAGAACAATGAGAAGCCACGCAACGCCGGTCAAAACTCGAGTCATCGCCACACCCCGCAGCTTAGCTGTTTTGCAATCCCTGTCCGATCGTTTGGGCCGACCAACCACGACCTGACATCCAATTTGTCGCAGACATATGAACAATATCTTCACAGCGACCCGGGTGAGCAATCGATCAACCCCGTCTTCGCGTTGGGTCGCAAGACTTCGTCCGCCGTACGGGTTGGGTTAGTTAATCACTACGCCGCTACAGTAATTCTGCACCGTCGCCCCGGCCACGCCACGCAGATACTTGCCCAATTCCGAATCCAGCCCCGCCGTGTAGGTGTTGTCCTCCAACGACCGATGATACAGCGCCACGTAGCTGGTGGCGGCGGCGAGATAGGTGCCGGCCAGCGTCGGATGGCGGTTGTCGGCGATATAAAGGGTCAGCCCGGGCCGGCCCTTCAATGCCCGCGCGAAGGCCAGGCCTGCAGGGATGACCATCGCGTGATTGTCGTTGCCGGCCTTCGTGTGGGCCTCAGCCAATTGTGCCGTCATTTCAGGCCTGTCGGCATAGGCCCAGGACATGAACAGCACCGGCACGGCGTCGTGGCTGCGCAACGTGTCGGTGTGCAGTTTCGCGTATTTAACGAACACCGGCGCCAGCGTGGGATGAAGCGGGCACTGGCTGCAATCCATCAGCACAGTGGTGTCGTATTTCTTCGCGTTGGTGTTGAAGACGATGTTGTTCCTGGCGTCGAACGTATATTTGCCGACGCCATCGGGCCGGAAATACGATTCTACATCGTGCCAATCAAAACCCGAGCCGCCCGTCGTCACCATCGTGCCGCTGAACTTCGCCCCGTCGGCGTCGGCGCCGCGTGCGAGGCCTGTGATATGCGAGGTGATGCCATTGTTGAAGTAGAAGAAGCTATTGCCAATCCACATGGTAAAAGCAGGCGGCATGGCCCCGACCGAGGTGACCTGCGGTGCGGTCTGGGCGTGCAACGACAGCGGCATGAGGGCGAGCGTTGCTGCCAGCAACACCTGTTTGCCCGTCTTCATCGCAGCCGTTTCCTTTCTCGTTTCGATCAGTCTGACAGAAATGACCCTGGCTGGGCAATCACCGGCGCACACGGAAAAACTCCCGCAGAAGCGCCGCACATTCGCTCTCACGCACCCCACCGATCACCTCCGGCCGATGAAGGCTGCCGGGCGCGTCGAACACCCGCGCCCCGTGCTCGATGCCGCCGCCTTTGGGGTCGTAGGCGCCGAACACCACGCGGCGGATGCGGAACGCGGCAATGGCGGCGGCGCACATCGCGCACGGCTCCAATGTCACCACCAGATCGCACCCGATCAGCCGCGGCGTACCAAGCAGCGCGCCTGCCCGGCGCAGCACCAGCATCTCGGCATGGGCGCTGGCGTCGTGCAGTTCCTCCACCCGATTGCCGTCGTGTGCCAACACGCGCCCATCCGGGCCGAGCAGCACGGCGCCCACCGGCACCTCCGATCTTGCGGCTGCGGCGCGGGCCTGGGCGAGTGCTTCATCCATTCCGTTCATGCGCATTTCTTGCCTGCAAACGGCTTGCAGGGCTAGCAAGACGCATGACCTCACATCTTCCCCTCATCGGCGTCACACTCGACGCCGAACCGGCCGGCTCCAAGCCCGCCTATTCGAAATATCCCTGGTATGCGCTGCGGGCCAACTACGCCGACGCGATCGCGGCCGCCGGCGGGCTGCCTGTGGCGCTGCCGCATACCGAGTTGGCGGAGGAATACCTCGACCGCATCGACGCGCTGGTGATCACCGGCGGCGCGTTCGACGTCGATCCGTCGCTGTATGGCGACGCCACCACCCACGGCACCGTTACGCTGAAGGCCGGCCGCACCGCCGCCGAAATGGCTTTGCTGCGCGGCGCGTTGGCGCGCGGCAAGCCGGTGCTGGGCATCTGCGGCGGCGAGCAGCTTCTGGCGGTGGCGCTGGGCGGAACGCTGCTCCAGCACATCCCCGACAGCATCGAGTCCGCCCTCGCACATGAACAACCGAACCCACGCCATGAGCCGGGCCATGAGATCCGGATCTTGCCAGGCACCATCCTGCGTCGCATCGTGGGAAAGGACACGATGCAGGTGAACTCCGCGCACCATCAGGCCATCCGCGCTGCCGGCTCGCAGGCGATCGTCAACGCGGTGGCGCCCGACGGTGTGATCGAGGGCATCGAGGACCCCGGCGCGCGATTCTGCCTCGGCGTGCAGTGGCACCCGGAATTTCACATCGACGCGGCGGACCGTGCGATTTTCGACGCATTGATCGGAGCCGCCGCATGACCGACGAGATCCCCGACGTCGACATCGAAGACATCGCATCAGCCACCCCGCGCGGCGAGCGCATCGCCAAATGGCTGGCCCGCGCCGGCGTCGCCAGCCGGCGTGACGCCGAGAAGCTGCTGGCCGAGGGTAAGGTGCGCATCAACAACGTGACGATCACCCACCCTGCCACCTTCGTGCAACCGGACGATCTGGTGGTGGTCGACGGCAAGCTTATCGACGCGCCCGATCGCACCCGCCTGTGGCGCTACCACAAGCCAGACGGCCTGGTGACGACGCATCGCGACCCCGAGGGGCGGCCGACGGTGTTCGAGAAGCTGCCTGCGACCTTGCCGCGGGTGGTCAGCGTGGGCCGGCTCGACCTCAACAGCGAAGGGCTGCTGCTGCTGACCAATGACGGCGCCCTGGCACGCCAGTTGGAGCTGCCGAGCAATCACTGGATCCGCCGCTACCGCGTCCGCGTGTTCGGCCAGCCGCAACCGGCGGAACTCGCGGCGCTGGCAAAGGGCCTAACCATCGAAGGCGTGCGCTATCGCGGCATCGAGGCAGCGCTGGACAGCCGCAAGGGCGACAATTCCTGGATCAGCGTGTCTCTGCAAGAGGGCCGCAACCGCGAGATTCGCCGCGTGATGCAGCATATGGGGCTGCAGGTCACGCGTCTGATCCGCGTCGCCTACGGCCCGTTCCAACTCGGCGTGCTGGAACGCGGCGGCGTGGACGAAGTGTCGCCGAAGGTATTGCGGGAGCAGTTGCCGAAATGAGGCGGGCAACGCCCAGCCGGCAGCTGCCAGCTCAGGTCGACGCCACGGACGGGATTGCTACCCGTGCTGGCGAGGTGGGGGCGATCGATGTATGCCGTTTACGGCCAACGGCGGCGGCATTGGTGGAGCAAACGACACTTCGGACGGTGTCTGCAATGGGGGTTTGGAGGTGAAGATGGCAAGGCCTGCGGCAGAGACTACACGGTAGACAGGGCATACGACGAATTGCCGGGCTGCTACGGTGGTTTCGGATCTGGCGCTCAGCAGCGATTCCGTCCCACGCAATACTGCGCTGTCACTCACCAATGCGCAATATCAGGCTGTCCAAAGCAAGTTGGCCAGTGCCTATACTCTGAAGATCATTGGTGCAACGACCGCCATTGCGGCGACTCTGCAGTGGAAGATGCTCAGCCCTATTTCCGTCGCGATTGCGGACCTCAACGGCGATGGCAAGCCTGACCTCGTGGTCGTGAACAGCGGTGGCGTGTCGGTTCTGCTCGGCACAGGCCGCGGCCCCTTCGCGGCCCCCGTGTCACATGCCGCCGAAGCAGCGCCGAGACCGGCGGATTTCACATGGCGGAACTGCACCGCTGGCCGATGGTGCGCTGGACCGTCAGACGCAGGTGTCTGCGACTGGCACCGGTGCAGGTCGATCGCAAGCTTGAGGTTGACCTGCACGCTCTCGCAATGCGCCTCGCAGCCTGATCGACCCTGGCGTCACGCCCAACCTACAACCAGTTTCGGACGCCGGCGGCATCGCCAAAATGATCCTGCACGCGCAGCCCTTGGCCGCCCATGCCTCGGGCGACCGCCATGCCGTCCTCATCCGTCACGTCGTCGCCGATAAACACCGGCACGCGACCGACGAAGGGCGCACGAGCCATCAGGGCGCGGACGGCGCGGCCCTTGTCGATTCCGGCGGGTTTCACTTCCCAGGCCATATGGGCCGTGGCCACCGTGTGATGCGGCCATCCACCCATCAGCGCGTCGAGTTGGGCGCGCAGTGGCGGGCCGGCCTCGGGCGCCAGCCGGAAATGCAGCACGAAGCCGCGCGCCTTGCGCTCCAGCAGCGCGCCGGGATGCGCACGCACCCAGTCTTCGGCCTGCACCAACCAATCCACCGGCACCGGACGTACATCGGCCCGTTCCTCCGCCTCCCCGGGCGCATACCGGATCACGCCGCCATGCTCGCCGGCCACGGCGAATGGCACACCGGGCAGCAGCCGGTCGACCTCGGCGATCGGCCGCCCCGTCACGATCGCCAGCGCATTGCCGAACCGCGCACGAAGACGAAGAAGGGAAACAGGCAGGTCCGGCGGCACATTTACGCTGTCAGGCGTCGGTGCGATATCGATCAGCGTGCCATCGAGGTCCAGCAGCAGCGCGGTATCGTCCGCGAGGCAAATCACGCCCGGCAGGCCGCCAGGCGGAGGTCATAGACGGGATGCTCGATCACTGACACGCCCGGCGACGACATCAGCATCCACCCATGAAACGCGAATTTCGGATCCCGGCTGTCGGTCACATCCAGATAGGCTGCTTGGTCGGCCGGCTGATCCGGGCCGCGCACCATGCAACTGCGCACCGTCACCTGCAACGTACCGAACGTCATGGGCTTGCCCACCGCGCCCGAGATCGAAGTGAGCCGTGTGGTGATCTTATCGAGCCCGGTCAGATCGACATTCGGCCGCGGCAGCCAGGTTTCCGGAAATTGCGCCGGGCCGGACGGCGGCGGTGTTGGCGTTTGTGCCAAGGCAGGAAGCGGCGCGAACAGCAAAACCGCCAGAAGAATCCACTTCAAAACTTCAACGGCGTCTCAAGCGCCCCCACCATGTCCGCCAGGATGCGCTTCATCGCATCGGGGTCCACGCCCATCAACACCGCATCCTCGAACGCGTCCTGCATCACCGCAGCCAGCTCGGCCTGGTTGTCTTCCAGCACCTTCAGCTTCTCCCGGCACGAAACCGGCGCGCCGTCCGACTGGGGCCACACCGTCATTTCGGGGCTACCGCCTCGGCCGGCTTCTGGTTCTCCTTCAACGACTTCGCCACGTTGGCCGACAAATCGCTCACGTTGAAGATAAACTTGCCCAGCAACTGCTCCAGACTGACGGCCGACTGCGTGATCTGGAGCTTGCCGCCATCGGTCAGGATCTTGTCGGAGCCACCCGGCACCAGCGCCAGCACCTTGCCGCCCAACAGGCCATCGGACGCGATCTCGGCCGAGCTGTCGGTCGGCAGCTTGACACTGCTGTCCACCGTGAACGCCACCTGCGCCTGGAACGTCTTCGGATCGATCGACGTGGTGGTGATCCGCCCCACCTTCACGCCCGCCAGCCGCACATCCGAGCCCGGCCCGATCCCGTCGATCCGCTCAAAACTCGCGTTCAGTGTGATGCCTGACGTGCCGGTGCGCCCGGTATTGGCCACTGTATACCCAAGGAACCCCACCGCCACCGCCAGCACGACCGCGCCGGCGAGCAGTTCCGTCCAATTGCGTCCAGCCATGCTCAGCTCCCGGGCGTCCAGGCTTCATAGTCACCGCTGGCCGCCACGCGGGCGCCACCGCTGTAGTCGTGGCCTTTCGGGCGATAGCTCGACGCCGTGCCGGTGGCGTTGGCCAGATGCGGCTTCTGCCACGACTTGCGGCCAGTGTCCGGCAGCGGCGCATCGGTGGTGTAATGCAGCCAGCAATGCCATTCCGCCGGAACCGCGGTCGCATCGGCCGCCCCGGCATAGACCACCCAGCGTCGCGTGCGCCCCGTGGCGCGCACCCGCTTCTCGGTGAAATAGCGATTGCCGGCGCTGTCCGTGCCGACCGCGCGACCGTGTAGCCAGGTGAAAATCTTTGTGCCGATGTCCATGGTCGAAGATATAGGATGCCGCGTGCGCGCGGTCCATCACAACGCGCGGATTCCCTGGGCTTGCGAATTTACCCACAGGATTTTGTGGTTGCTACCCCGCCCGGACACCAAATGTGCTTCCCGAGTCGCCACCGGACCGATAGGGTCGAGCCATGAAATCGAACCTGGCTTCCCACAAGACCTGGCACGGCGTGCGCACCCGCAAGGCGCTCGCCACCCCCGACCCTGACGCCGCCGCGCGCCGGGTTGTCTTGCCGGCATCGTGGGACGACCGCGCCGCCGAGGCCCTGGCAGCCCTGGCCCCAGGCGAAGGCCCCGTCACCTTGCAGGACGCCGCCGTCGGCTGGATCGGCCCGATCGCCCAACGCGCCCAGCGCGCCAGCATAAAAACCGACCTCGCCACCGACCTGCACACCCTCCTCCTGACCCGTCGCGGCACCGCCACCGACCAGGTTTGGCGCGGCGGCGGCTTCAAATCCCCCGGCTTCATCCTCAACCTGCCCGCCTTCCACGACAGCGACCAGGGCTTCGACACCGCAGGCTTCTCCCAGGCCGCCGAAACCGCCGCGACGGCCATGGCGCTGCTCTCCCCCGCCTCCGCCACGTTGAGCATCGGCATAAGCGACCTCGCCGGCCTGCTCGCCGCCATGGCGCTCGACTACGACAGCGACGCGGCCCGCAACGCCGCCGCCGCCCTCGCCTTCGTCCTGCGCACCGCCACCGACCGCGCGTCCTCAGACATGGCCGCCCGCTTCGGCGCAATCAGCGAGGCCACCTCCCTCGCCCGCCCCACCCACGCCATCGCCGCCAAAATCGAAATTCTCCCCGCCGGTCACCCGCTCCGCCACGCCGCCACGTCAGCCCTCGCCGCCCCCTGCCTCGCCGAGGCGCTGCTCGGCATAGAAACCGCCGGTATCGCCCCTGCCTTTTCGCCCCTGGCAGATTCCGGCACCCTCACCACCACCGCCCGCGCCACCCTGGCCGCCCGCGGCATGACGGCCGAAGCAGCACTTGCCGCCACCCTCGCCGGTCGCTCGCCCTTCGCCCAGCCCGGCTCCGCGGCCCACGCCGCGATGCACGACGCCGTGCAGCCCTACTTCCACACCATGCCGGCCCGCCCCCTCGTGGCACCGGCCACCGAAACCCGCCGCCAACTTCCCGCCCGCCGCGCCGGCTACACCCAAAAGGCCGCCATCGGTGGCCACAAACTCTTCCTCCGCACCGGCGAATACGCCGACGGCGCGTTGGGCGAGATCTTCATCGGCCTCCACAAGGAAGGCCCCGCCTTCCGCGGCCTCATGGACAATTTCGCCGTCGCCATCAGCCTCGGGCTCCAAAACGGCGTGAAACTGTCCGACTATGTGGAGGCCTTCACCTTCACCCGCTTCGGCCCCGCCGGCGTGGTGGAAGGCGACCCCGCCGTCGCCCGCGCCACTTCCCTGCTCGACTACGTCTTCCGCAACCTCGCCGCCAACTATCTCGGCCAGATCGATCTCCCCGAAGCCGAAGACGAAGCCTATGATACACTCGGCGACGGCGCCCGAGACCGCGCCCCGCTGCTGCCGCTGGACCTGCCCCAGGAAGATGGTCCCCGCATCCGCCGACGCGGCCTCAAACTGGTCGCGAAATAAGCCGCCAGAAAAAGGAACCCACCCCATGGGCCGCATCGAAACCCGCCTCGCCGAACTCGGCATCGTCCTCCCCACCCCCACAGCCCCCGTTGCGAACTACCTCCCCTATGTCATCACCGGAGACCTCGTGGTCATCTCCGGCCAGATCCCCGTCCGCGACGGCAAAGTCGCCTACACCGGCAAACTCGGAGACGTCGTCTCCGTCGACATCGGCACCCAGGCCGCCCAGCTCTGCTTCATCAACCTCCTCGCCCAGCTCCGCGCCGCCTGCAACGGCGACCTCAACCGCGTCCAACAGGTCGTCCGCCTCGGCGGCTTCATCGCCTGCCTCCCCGAATTCACCCAGCATGCCCTCGTCATGAACGGCGCGTCGGACATGTCCGTCGCCGTGTTCGACGATGCCGGCCGCCACGCCCGCTCCACCATCGGCGTCCCCTCCCTTCCGCTGGATGCCGCGGTCGAGGTCGAAGGCATCTTCCGGATTGCCTGAACGCAACCGCTCCCCACATATCCAGGATGTCTGATACCCTCACGCTCACCCTGCACCGCGCAATCGCTGACATCGCACCCGACGACTGGAACGCCTGCGCCGGCCCAGGCAATCCCTTCGTCAGCCACGCCTTCCTCAAGGCCGTCGAAGACAGCGGATCCGCCGGCAAACGCACCGGCTGGCTCCCCCAACACGCCGTCCTGCGAAACAGCGAGAACCAGGTCGTCGCCTGCGCCCCGATGTATGCAAAATCCCACAGCTACGGCGAATACGTCTTCGACCACGGCTGGGCCCAAGCCTTCGAACGCGCCGGTGGAAGATACTACCCCAAACTCCAGGTCGCCTCCCCCTTCAGCCCCGTCCCCGGCCCCCGCCTCCTCACCCGAGAAGGCTCAGGCGTCACCACCCAGGCCATGGCCCACGCGTTGGCCCAGGCCTGCGGTGAACTGAATCTCTCCTCCGTTCATGCGACGTTCTGCACCGAGGAAGAATGGACCGCCCTGGGCGAAGCCGGCTGGCTCCGCCGCGTCGGAATGCAATTCCACTGGGACAACAAAGGTTTTTCCAATTTCGACGACTTCCTGGCGTTGATGTCGTCGCGCAAAAGAAAATCCATCAAACGTGAACGCCGAGACGCCAACAACGCGGGCCTGGAATTCATCACGCTGCGAGGCCCCGAAATAGCCAAGGCCCACTGGCGCGCCTTCTACCGTTTTTATTCCTCAACGGTCGACCGCAAATGGGGCAGCGCCTACCTCACCGAAGACTTTTTCCCCCTCCTCGGCCAATACGTCGGTGACCGCGTCGTCCTCATGCTCGCCCTACAGGGAGGCAAACCCGTCGCCGGCGCCCTCAACCTCATGGGATCAGACACGCTCTACGGCCGAAACTGGGGCTGCGAAGGCGACTTTCCATTCCTGCACTTCGAACTCTGCTACTACCGCGCCATAGACTTCGCCATCGAACACAACCTCGCAAGAGTGGAAGCCGGCGCCCAAGGCGAACACAAAATCCAGCGCGGCTACCTCCCCACCCCAACCTATTCCGCCCACTGGATAGCCCACGAAGGCCTCAGAAACGCAGTCGGAGAATTCCTCAAGGAAGAACGCCAACACAAACGCGCCGAAATGGAAGCCCTGGCAGAATACAGCCCCTTCAAAACCGAAGCCGAACCCTAACCCCCATCATTGCGAGGAGCAAAGCGGCGCGGCAACCCAGAATTCACAAACCGAGCCGCCCCCAAAAAATACCAACAAAAAAGCAGTTCTTTTCTGAAGAAAAGATCCAAAAAACGTTATTCATAAACACATTTTATTGACTAACCGGAACAAAAACGTCGCACCTTTGCGCGCATCCCGATCAGTATTTTGGCACACGCCCATACCCTTGCCGCCGCGCCGCAACCAAAACCCCCCGCAGCAACGGAATCCGCCACGGCTCCACAACCCTGCGAACCCGAGCCACCCGCACGCGCACCACCCGCACCTCGCCCGCATCCACCGCCGGATCGCGAACCCCAGGGATCGCAACCCCCAACATCCGACAAACCGGCCCCAAAATCCGCCGCGCCTGCGGAACATCAGCCAAAACAGCCGCCATCTCCGGCTCCGCGAAAACCGTCCGCAGCTGCTCCGCAAAACCAGCCGCGTCAGAAGGCATAACCCCCATCAACCACCCAAACCGCAGCGGCAACCGCCCCCGATCCGAAACCACCCGAACCACACGAACCCGGTCCGCATCAGCGACCTCAACCGAACGAACCCGAACCCATCCACCCCGATACGTCCCCGCCTGAACCCGAGCCAAAAGCGCCAAAAACGCCACCTCCGCCCGCCGAACCCGCGTCCAGACCAACACAATCATCGCAGCCGCAACCCCCAGCGCAATGCTCGCCGCCACCGCCCGGCACAAAGCCGAACAGCTCAAAGCAAATCGCTCAGAAGGGGAGGGAGAAAAAATCACCCCCCATAAAAACCACATCCCCTGGCAAAATAAAAGAAAAAAGTGAGAATATCTAACTGTCCGTAGGATGGGTAAGCGAAGCGCCACCCATCGATCCCCTCCCCCATCAATCCCCAATCAATCCCCCAACAATCCAACCATTACGCTCGCCCACTCGCCCAAAACACCCACAATCCCCAAATGACACAATACCGGCGCAACCGCGTCCCCGGCGGCACCTACTTCTTCACCGTCAACCTACAAGACCGAACCAGCACCCTGCTAACCGACCAAATCCACCTCCTCCGCAACGCAGTCGCCAAAGTCCGAACCCAATCTATGGCGCGACAATCAGGACGAGAGTTCGTATTGCCTCATTCAGAATTGCTCCCGAACCGCGGCTCGGTTGCCTCACCAGAATGCTCCCGTAGCACCAT
>JAYTHH010000136.1:0-1679 GCA_043732745.1 Rhodospirillales bacterium | reverse complement strand
AACACGGTCTGGTTAATCTTCGGCGCCAGGCCGATCGATGGCTCGTCGATCAGGATCACCGAAGGCCGCAGCAGCAGCGCGCGGGCGATCTCAAGTTGCTTCTGCTCACCGCCGGAGAGCGAGGACGCGGCGGAGTGGAGGCGTGCGTTCAGTTGCGGGAAGCGACCCAGCACCTCGCGCATCCGCGCTTGGCGTTCCGAACGATGCAGCGTGATGGCACCGAGCTCGAGATTCTCCCACAGGGTCAACGCCGGAAACAGGTTGCGGCCCTGCGGCACGAAGGCAATGCCGCGGCGCAGCAGATCAGCCGGCTGCTGCCCGCCGACCGACTCGCCCTTGAACAGAATCTGGCCCTGTTTTGGCGTCAGCAGCCCGAAGAAGGTTTTTAGCACGGTGGATTTTCCGGCACCGTTCGGGCCGATCAGCAAGGTGATCTCCGACGTGTTGGCGGAGAAACTCAGCGCGTTGAGAATCATCAGGCTGCCATAGCCCGCAGTCACATTGTCGAAACGGATCAGGTCAATCGCCAAGATAGGCCTCCAGCACCGCTGCGTTGGCGCGGATCTCCTCGCCCGTGCCCACCGCGAGCACCGCACCCTGCGCCATGCACATCACCCGGCCGCACAGCCGCATGATGAAATCCATGTTGTGCTCAATGACGATGAAGCTGCCGCCCTGCTCGCGGTTGAGTTGCTGCAGCAGGCTCAGCAATTCCTCGATAAGCGCCGGGTTCACGCCCGCGCATGGCTCGTCCAGCAGCACCAGCCGGGGTGCGGGGATGAAGGCCATGGCGATGTCGACCAGTTTTTGCTGGCCGTAGGACAGGCTACCCGCTGGCAGTTTTGCAACGCGGCCGAGATTGAACAGCGTGATCATCTCGTCCGCCCGGGCGCCGAGGCCGGCATCTGGGCGGCCGAACAGGCGCCTTGTCGGAGTGTCGAGGAATTCCTGCCCGGCCGCGATCAGATTGTCGCGGACGGAAAGTTTGCCGAACACCTGAAGGGTTTGGAACGTGCGGCCGATGCCCCGCCGGGCGAGCCGTAGGGCCGAGAGGCGCGAGATGTCCTCGCCCTCGAACATCACGCTGCCGGAATCCGGTGTCACCTGGCCCAGAATGGTGTTGAACAACGTCGTCTTGCCGCTGCCGTTCGGGCCGATCACGCCCAGGATCTCGCCGGGTGTGACACTGAAGCTCACGTTGTCCACGGCGCGAATGGCGCCATAGGATTTATGGATCGCACTTACTTCGAGGAGGGCAGTCATGTCCGCTTCCACCGATCCGGCAGCGACAGCAGGCCACCGGGCAACCAGACCATCATGACGACGATCATGAAGCCGAAGACAGCGAGATACCAGTCGGCGGCAAAGCGCAGCCATTCCGGCAGAAGCACCACGATGACGGCGCCCAAGGCCGGGCCTAAGAAGCGCCCCTGGCCGCCTACGATCACCATCAGCAGCATCGCCAGCGAGTTGGTGACGGTGAAGGACGCCGGCTCGATGAAGCCCACCAAGGCCGCGAACAGCGCCCCGGCCACACCCGCATAGGCGGCGCCGATGGCGAACGCCATCAACGTGTAGAACGTCGTGCTGATGCCGACGCTTTCGGCGCGAATGGGGTTGTCGCGCAAGGCCGCGAAAGCGCGGCCCCAGGGCGATCTCAGCAGAAGCGCCATCGCAAC
>JAYTHH010000135.1:0-5859 GCA_043732745.1 Rhodospirillales bacterium | reverse complement strand
TGATCTGTTGGCGGCCGTTCGGCAAGGTTTTGAACAGCTTTGCGGCGCCGGCCGTGATGTTGAAAAAATCGGTCGCCGGCATGCCCTCCTCGATGAAGACGCGCCCTTTTTCGATGGTGCGATGTATGGCGACATCAGCCAGGTGCTGAAGATCGGGAATATCGATCGCGCTGCACACGCTACGGTCGCGCACATCGCAATGCAGGCAACGCGACATTTCACGGGTTTTGGCGATGATGATAGGACGGGGCTCTAAGTGGCTCATCCTAACCTCCGGGCCATTTTTGGCCATGATGCGATGCGCCCTGACACAGCGATGCCGATGTCTCAGGCGTGCGCACGATCAGGCGCGTGTTGCCCGACGCTTTGCAATGTTATTCCAAACATGTCGAACAGCCGCATCACGATCTGGCGGTGCCTTCGGTCCGCTCCACCCGATCAATCCGCGTGGAAGGCCACGACGTCGATTTCCACCAAAGCTGAACGCGCCAGCGCCGTGACGCCCACGCAAGTGCGCGCCGGCAAGCGGGTTTGCGGGAAGCTGGCACGCCAGATCTCGTTCATCGCTGCATAGTCACGTTTGAATTCTGCAAGGTTGATGCGCGCCTGCACCACATGCGACCAGTCCATTCCGGCGCCGGCAAGGACGATGCGCAGATTGTCGATGACACGCGCCGTCTGGGCGGCAACACCTTCGGGCAGCGCCGCATCGTCATCGTTTGGCCACGTGGGCATCTGGCCGGTCACGAACAACCAGGGCCCGATCCGCACAGCGTGGCTGAATGGGGCGACCGGGGTGGGAGCGTCGGGGATCATGAGGAATTCAGGGATCATGGTGGGCTATCTCGCTGGCAGGAAGTTGTAAGCCAACTCATGCCAGACTTGCATTGGTCGGTTCAAATTTCAGGGCAGGGCACCCGAGCCGCCTGATGGTGATCGATGGCGAGCCACACGGACTGTCCGGCAGCCAACGACGTGGCCGGTGGTGCCGTGACCCGCAGCATCAGGCCGGAGCCCACGGGCCGAATGCCGTAATCCCAGTATTCGCCGAGATAGGCGCGTTCGGCGACCACCGCCTCTACCCACCACGCGTCACTGTGCCCCCTGCTATCGTGGCCCCTGCTATCGTGACCCCTGCTATCATGAATGGAAACACTTTGCGGGCGGACCGAGAAGCTGGCCTTGCCGGCAGGTATGCCCGCGGCCGGGACGGTGAAGCCGTCGAAGCGGATTTCGGCACCATCGCTGACGCCATCGAGGAAGTTGGTGCGGCCGATGAACCCGGCCACGAAGCGGGTCTGTGGCTTGGTGTAGAGCGAGACCGGGTCGTCCACCTGCTCGATACGCCCTTGGTTCATCACCACGATGCGGTCCGATGTCACCATCGCTTCTGACTGGTCGTGCGTGACATAGACCGTGGTAATCTTGAACTCGTGGTGCAGGCGCCGAATCTCGCTGCGCATCTCCTCGCGCAGATTGGCGTCCAGGTTGGACAGCGGTTCGTCCAGCAGCAACACGGCGGGCTCGATCACGATGGCGCGGGCCAAAGCCACACGCTGCTGCTGGCCGCCCGAAAGCTCGCTGGGATAGCGGTCCTTCAGATGGCCGAGGCGCACCACCGCCAGCATCTTCTCGGTGCGGGCGCGGACCTCCCATGACGGCATTTTGCGGAGAGTCAGCCCGAAGGCCACATTCTCCGCCACCGTCATGTTCGGCCAGATCGCATAGCTTTGGAAAATCATCGACATCCCGCGATGCTCTGGCGCCACCATCCGCTCGGGCGACGAGATCACCGAGCCGCTGACGCTGATCGTGCCGCTGGACGGTTTGATGAAACCCGCGATCATCCGCAATGTTGTGGTCTTGCCGCAACCGGACGGGCCGAGCAGCGATACGAACTCGCCATCAGTCAAAGTAAGTGAAACATTGTCCACCGCGGGCACCGGGCCGAACATCCGGCCGAGGCCGGCAAGGCGCAGACGGCTCATGTACGACGCTGCATGAAGTCGCGGCCGACGAAGCGAAAGCCGATCGCTACGATCACCATGGTGGCGATGAGCAGCATGAAGCCCAGCGCCGCCAACCGCTCGAAATTGCCCTCCTCGCTGAGGTCGAGCAGCATCACCGACATCGTGCGCGTGGTCGGCCCATACAGGAACAACGCGGTGCTGAGCTCGCGCGACGCGGGAATGAATACCAGCAACCAGGCGCCGATCATGCCGCGACGCATCAAAGGCGCCAGCACACGGTGGATCGCCACCATGCGGCCGCCGCCCAGGATGCGGACGGCTTCCTCCATTTCAGGATTGATGCCGCGAATGGCGGCACTGGCATTGGCATAGCCCACGGGCAGAAACCTTGTCGTAAAAGCCAGGATCAGCAGAGTTGCCGTTCCGTAAAGAGCAAAGGGCGGCGGGGCATAGGCAGCATAGAAACCAACCGCCAGCACGATGCCGGGCACCACGATCGGCGCCATGCACAAAAAGCCCAGCACATTGGCGCCAGGCAGCAGCCGCCGGCTGACGATATAGGCGATCGACAAGGTCAGCACGATGCCAATACAGGCGGCCGCGCCCGCGTAGTAAAAGCTGTTCAGCACCGACTGCCCGGCCGTCTCATGGCGAAACAGCAGATAGGCGAAATTGTCGAGCGTCAGGTTGTCGAGATGCCAGCCCCTGCCCCAGGCTTTTGCCAGCGCCGCCTGCGACAGCGCGGCGTAGGGTAGCAGGACGGACAGCGAGAGCACAAAACCGGAATAACCCAGCATCACCCAGCGCCACGGGCCGAGTTCGATGATGCGGCGCTCACCGCCCTTGCCCGTCATGGAAACGAAGCCGCGCCTGCGCAGAATACGGCGTTGCAGACCGAACAGGCACAGGGTGATCAGCAGCAGCGGCACGGCATAGGCCGCGGCCACCTCGGCGCGCACCGGCGGACTGAAGAATTGCAGCAACTGCGTCGTTACCACGTTGAACCGCGCGGGAATGGCGATCAACGCCGGCGAGCCAAACAAGGCGATCGCTTCGAGAAAGGTGATGATGGCACCTCCCAAAATCGCCGGCAGAACGAGGGGAAGCGTGATGCGGAACATCGTGCGCAACGTGCCGCAGCCTAGCACGTTGGCAGCGTCCTCCATTTCAGACGACACGGTGTCCAGTGCCGAGCTGATGAAGATGAACAGATAGGGAAACGAATACAGCGCAATGATAAAGGTGAGGCCGGCGAACGAATAGATATTGAAAATACCCTCGCCGGCGCCCGTCAGACCCATCCAGGCCTGGTTGAGCCAGCCGGCATTGGGGCCGGCCAGCAAGATCCATCCGATGGCGCCGAGATAGGGCGGCGTCACGAAGGCAGCCAATGTCATCAGCTTTATGACGCCCTTGGCCGGCATGTCCGTCCGGCTGACTGCCCAGGCCATCGGCACCGCCAGCACCAGACATAAAGCGGTGACGCATGCGCCCAGTATCAGTGCGTTCCACAACGCCTGCACGTAACGGGAACGACCATAGGCGATGCCGTAATTGGCCAATGTCCAATCGCCGGTGTCGACCGCCTGCAACGAGCTGAGCACCAGGCGCAGCATCGGGTTGATCACCAGGAAGGCCAGCACCGCTGCCAGCAGCACCCACAGCAGGGTCAAAGGATCGAAGCGGCGCATCCAGGACAAACTCTCAGTTGCCGAACAGATCGCGCCACTGCTCGATCACCTCGGGGATGCCCTTGACGATCTGTTGCGTGGTCGGTCGCAGAATCTTTCCGTCCGGAAGCCCGCTGCCCTGGCTGGTGGGGCGCACCGGCGCGCGCCCGGCGGCCGCCATCACTTCGGCGTGCTGCGGCCCACACAGGAATTCCATGAACAGCTTGGCGGCGTTCGGATGCGGCGCGTTGGTCATGATGGCAGACGGCGAGATCACGATCACCGACCCATCCGTGGGATAGGTGATGCGGATTGGGTTTCCGCGTGCGGCCGAGACCTTGGCCAGACCCACCGGACCCATTGCCACCTGGCGCTCCCCGGAATTCAGCGTGGTGACGCTGTCGTTCACGGACCGGCCGATCTGCGGCTTGCCGCGCTCCAGATCCTCGAAGAACTTCCATCCGTAGAGGTCGCGCATGACCACCACCCAGGTGCCCACGGTGCCGCTGAAACCGGGATGCCCTACCGCCACCTGGCCTTTCCAACGCGGCGCCAGCAGGTCCTTCCAGACCTTGGGCGTTTCCGCATCGGTCACGTGTTTGTTGTTGGCCAGCAGCACGCACAGCTCGGCCACGGTTGCGTGGTAGTAACCGTCTTTGTCCAGGCCAAGATAGTCGGGCGAAATACCAGCGAGGTTGATGGGCGTGTATTTCAGTAGATTGCCGCGCGCCTTCAGGGTCTCATCGTGGCCGAGATCGGTGGAGCTGAATACGTCGCAATTGGCCGAGTTATTCTTGATGTCCTGCTGAAGCCGCTGATACGCGACCTGGGCGGTGGTGCGGATCACCGTGCATTTGATGTCGGGATAGAGTTTGGTGAACGCCGCCCCAGCCTGCTCTGCGCTCTCACCGTCCGTATGGGCGGTGTACCAGGTGACGGTGCCTTCCTTGCGCGCCGCCGCCTCGATCTCCGCCAACTGGGCGCGTGCGGCCCCCGAGGCAAGGCCCAATCCCATCACCGACAATCCGGCCACGGCGGTCCTGCGCGTGATCAGCATGGTTGCATTCCTCCCCTGATCGCCGTGGCGATCGTTACCCGATGACGCCTTTGCCACGGTATTCCGTGATCTGTTCGGCGCTGTAGCCCAGGCTCGTCATAATTTCGTCGGTATGCTCGCCGGCCGATGGTGTGGCCGTGCGGATGGTTTTGGCAACGCCTTCGTGATTGAGCGGCGATGCCACCAGCGACAATTCGCCGAGATCCTTGTGCATCACCTTGGTAGCCATGCCCAGATGCTGCACCTGCGGGTCGGCAAACACCTTGTCGATGCTGTTGATTGGGCCGCAGGGAATGCCGGCCTGCTCAAACAGCTCGATCCAGTACAGCGATGGTTTCTGCTTTGTCTCGTCCGAGATCGCCGCATTGATGGCGGCGCGATCGTCGCTACGGCCCTTTTGCGTCGACCATCTCGGCTCGGTCGCCCATTCCGGATGGCCGATGGTCTTGGCAAAGCGGGTCCAGAGGCGGCCGGAGGAGGCGGCAATATTGATGAAGCCGTCCGATGCCGGGAACACGCCAGTGGGAATGCCGGTCGGGTGATCGTTGCCGGCTTGGCCTGCGACCTCGCCGGAGACGAGGTAGCGGGAGGCCTGGAAATCCAGCATGAACACTTGCACTTCGAGCAGCGAGGTGTGCACCCAGCGGCCCAGCCCGGTGGTGTGGCGTTCGAACAAGGCCGTCATGATGGCGAAGGCCAGCAAGTTGCCGGCGGTGAGATCGGCGATCGGGATGCCCACGCGCATGGGGCCGCGCCCTGGCTCCCCGGTGATGGACATCAGCCCGCCCAGGCCCTGCGCAATCTGGTCCACGCCAGCACGCTTGCCGTAGGGGCCGGTCTGGCCGAAGCCGCTGATGCTGCCGTAGACGAGGCGCGGATTGATGGTCTTGAGGTCGTCGTAGGAGATCTTCAGCCGGTGCTTCACGCTGGAGCGCATGTTCTCCACCAGCACGTCGGCGGTGGCGGCCAGCTTGAGGAACGCGGCATGGCCCTCGGGTGATTTCAGATCGAGGTTCATCGTGCGCTTGTTGCGGTGCAGGTTCTGGAAATCGAATCCGTCCCGCTTGCCGCCGATGTCCTCGCCGGCCGAAGCGGGCGGTTCGATCCGGATGACATCCGCACCCCAGTCGGCGAGATGGCGCACGCAGGTTGGCCCCGCACG
>JAYTHH010000134.1:0-1683 GCA_043732745.1 Rhodospirillales bacterium | reverse complement strand
TGGGTGCCGCCCGAAAATGCCCATGTGGGCGTGCTGGTGTGCGGCTCGAACACTGACCCTAAGGCGTTCGGGTAGGCGCCACCGACTTCCCCTTGGCAGCCTAACCCTTCGGAAGCCGCACCACGAAGCGCGCGCCGACCACGACCCCCGCTGCATCCCGACGGTTCTCAGCGGTGACATGCCCTCGCAAGGCCTCCACGATCTGCCGACTGATCGACAAGCCCAGCCCGGAATGCTGCCCGAACCGCTCGCCTTGCGGACGTTCGGAATAGAACCGCGCAAAGATGTTTTCGAGCTTGGCGTCCGGAATGCCTGGCCCGGCATCTTCGATAGCGATCTCCACGATCGCGCCATCTTCATGCGCCAGCAGCCCGATCTCGCCGTTTGGAGGCGAGAAGCTCTGCGCGTTGCCGATTAGGTTGCGCAGCACCTGCACCAGCCGCCGCTCGACGCCCTGCACCACCAGCCTTCCCTCGCCGAGGGTCAACTTGATATGCGCGTCGCCGTCCTCACGCGTGGTCTCGTTGATCTCCGCCAGCAGGCTCAGGATCGGCGCCACATCCACCGGCTCGGTCGCCGCGCGGGACAGCTCCGCATCGATGCGCGATGCGTCTGAAATATCGCTGATCAGCCGGTCCAGCCGGCCGACATCCTCGGCGATGATCGCCGTCAGCCGTCGTTGCTTGGTGGGATCGTCAATCCGCCGCAGTGTCTCGATGGCGCTGCGGATGGACGACAGCGGGTTCTTGATCTCATGCGCCACATCCGCCGCGAACTGCTCGATCGCGTCCATGCGCGACCATAGGGCCGACGCCGATTCGGACAGTGCACGCGCCAGCTCTCCCACCTCGTCGCCGCGACCCAGCAACGCCACCGGCACTGCACCGGCCCGCCCGCTGCCCTCGCGCATCCGCGCCGCTGCGCCGGCCAGCCGCAGGATCGGGCGCGCGATCGTCAAAGACAGATACCAAGACAGCATCACCGTCAGCCCGAGCGCCAGGGTGAACAGCGCGAGAATGGAAAGTCGCACCGCCAGCACGCTGTCATCCACCTCGCGCGCCTCACGCGTCAGCAGCACCACGCCAAGGTTGCGGCGGTTGCGCGAAATCGGCTCAGCCACGCTGACCAGCAGGCGATTGTCGTCGGTGCGGCGGATATAGGGCGGGATCTGCCGCCCCTGCGTGGCCGCATTGAGCCGCAGTTCCTCGCGCACGTCGGGCGCCCAGTCGGCCCCCACGGCGGGCTGCCCGAGATCAAGCAGCGAGCTTTCCGTGGAGTGGGGCAAGATGCTCAGCACGTCATCGTAGACCCGGCCCACGAGTCCCACCAAGAGACCGCGATTGACTGCCGGCGGCAGCGGTTCGGTTACCACGGCGCCGGCCGCGCCCTCGCGCACCCGGCTGTCGGCGAGCACCTCGCCATCCGGGGAATAGAGCTTGGCCTGGGCGTTGGGGGTTGGCTCCGTCAGCCGCCGCAGTAAAGGGCGTGCCAGTTCGGACACCAGACGTGGGCTATCCGGCGTTTCCTCGCGCACCGCCGCCTCGCTCAGCGCGCCGGCATAGATGCGGGCCTGTTCGCGCAAGGTGGTGACTTCGGCGGCGAGCAGGCCATTCTGGTATTGGTCGAGATAGAGCAACGCCGCCAGCAGCAGCGCCAGCGGCAGCAGGTTCACCAGCAGGATAC
>JAYTHH010000133.1:0-5884 GCA_043732745.1 Rhodospirillales bacterium | reverse complement strand
GCCGGTGCCGGGCGCGATTCTGCCGGTGCCGAACAGGTTGCCCATGCTCACGGCACAGATCGCCGCTCCGCCGTTGCGATCCACGGCACCGAACACGGTCGACGCCGGGAGTGCGCCGAGCGAGCCCGCCGGCGCGTTGTCGGCCAGCAGCGAATCCGGGTTGGCACCCTGGCGATACGCGGCGGCGGTATTGATCGATTGCGCCATTGCCTGGGCAGTGGCGTCCTGCCCGCTTGCGACGCCCGCTGCGATGATCTTCGCGGCGACGGCGGTGGCGACGCCGCCAGCTTCCGGGCCAGGCAGGAAGGCCACCTTGTCGTCGTTGATGGAGGCTAGTTTCAGCGTCTCGGCAAAGCGTGGCAGAGCGATGCGCAGATCCGACACCTTCAGCCCGCCGCCGATGGACGGCATGCCGTCTTCGAGGCGATGCGCCAGCTGGCCCTGATACAGGTCGCCCACGCCGGACACCCGCATCTGCGCCAGGGTGCCGCCCAGATCAGGCTGCAGCAATGTGCTGCCTTCCACCAGCGGTTTGCCGCCTGGGAAGAACACCGCGCGGGCGCCGGGATCGGCCGAGAGCGGGCCGGCGACCACCGACAGGTCGCGCAGCAAGGCGCGGGAGACCACAACACCGAAGCGGGCTGCCTGCTCGGCTGGCACGATCAGCGTCTCTACCGGGCGCTGGCCATAGCGTGCCTGCAAGGCGAACAGCCCGCGCGCCAGCATCGGCGTGCCGGCCGGACGGTCCGCGCCGCCTGGATTGGCCGGCGCCGTGGACGAGAACAGGACCGCCTCCGGCGCGCCGCCGCCGGGCCCGCTGCGGTCAGGATTATAGACAAGACACGCGCCACCCGAGCCGAGGCCTGCGCGGGACGGGAGGGTAACGGCGAGTTGAAAGCCCATCGCCGTGACGGCATCGGCCGCATTGCCGCCGGCCGAAAGCACCGAACGGCCAGTCAGCGCTGCTTGCGGCTCGTCCGCCGCCACGCCGCCGAGAAACCCCTGCACATTGCCGACCGTTCCCACCGGCACGTCGGACTTCCCGCTGATCGTGTTGCCGATGGAGTTGAAGGTGGAGCAGCCAGAGAGCGTCACCGCACCCGCCAGCAGCCAGGCGGTCGATACGCGCGTCTTTGTGCCGATCATGCGCGGCCCACTCCCACATCCGGTTCGAATGGTGCCATAACCGCCTTCGCTCCCCCCGGCAACCGCCAGCAGGTGACCTGATGTTCATGCGAATTCTTCGAGTGGCTGTCCTGGCCTCGCTTTTCGTGCCGGCTTTGGCACAGGCGGCGGGCTTCACGCCGCAGCAGCGCGACGAAATCGTGGGCATTCTGCGCGACGCGATGAAGCGCGATCCGTCGATTCTGCGCGATGCCGTGACGGCGCTGCAGGCCGATGACATCAGGCAGCAATCCCAGGCCCAGGCTGGCGCGCTGAAATCGCTCGAACCGCTTCTGGCCCACGCGCCCGGCGATCCCGTCGCCGGCAACCCGAACGGCCGCATCACGGTTGTGGAGTTCTACGACGTGCGCTGCCCTTACTGCCGCCGCATGCTGCCCACGATGGCCAGCCTGCTGCGCGCCAATCCGGATGTGCGGCTGGTGTACAAGGATCTTCCGGTGTTGGGCCCGGCCAGCGTGCTCGGCGCCCGCGCGCTGCTTGCCGCCCAGAAGCAAGGTGCCTATCTGCCGTTCCACGACACCATCATGGCCGGCCCCGCCGATGTCACCGAAGACAGCCTGCGCGTAATGGCCGGAAAGTTGGGCGTGAACTGGGAGCGTCTGCAAGCCGACATGAAATCGCCCGACGTGCTGGCGCGAATCGACGCCAACCTCGCAATGGCCCGCAAGCTCGAGCTGCAGGGCACGCCGGTTTACGTGGTCGGCACCCAACTGCTCCCCGGCGCCGTCGATCTGGCTGAACTGCAGAACGCGGTGACGACCGCCCGCACTCCGTAGATATGCAGACTACGCGTGGCCTGCGCCCGGACCATAGGTGAACAACGTTTGCCCATAGGCGGCGAACACCGTTTGTATGTTCGCCGCCGGTGGGTCCGGCTGGGGCACCGGGGGCCGCGCATCCACGATTCCCACCGCCTCCATCGCGTCATACGCCACATCGTCCAGGTTGATCCCCGTTAGATGCTGCACCAGCGTGCTGGCGGCATTCAGCGCCATGCCCAACGGACCGCCCATCAGCCCGCTCACCACCATCGACCCCATGATTCGCAGCGGCTCCGGCGGCACGTCGCCCGTCATGGCCCGGTAGATTTGACCCACCACCGGCAAATACTGCAGGGGGTTCAACGCCGACAGCACGTCGGAAAACCCGATCTCCGGCTCCTCCTTCTGCGGCACACCCTTGATTTCGGCGGAACTCGAGATGGCGACGGGCGCGGTCGGCGCGATCATGACAACTCCTGGACCTGACGTTCCCCGCTTTCATTGCACTTGGCGTGCCGCACTGCTCTGGCCAGGGTGGTTACACCGGGTCTAGCGTTTCCGCCTTCACCGCCTGGAGCCGCCACCATGACCGAGACCATCGCCCACACGGTTGCGGGGCTGCACACACCTGCCGAAATCAACGTCGATCGTTGGGGCATCTGCCACATCCGCGCCGCCAGCCGCCGCGATGCCTTCCTCGTGCAGGGCTTCAACGCCGCACGTGACCGGCTTTGGCAGCTCGACATGTGGCGCAAGCGCGGCCTTGGCCGGATGGCGGCGGATTTCGGGCCAGGCTTCCTGGCGCAGGACCGCGCCGCGCGGCTGTTTCTCTACCGCGGCGATATGGACGCCGAATGGGCCGCCTACGGCACGGCGGAGGCACACGCCGTGACCGAGGCGTTCGTGCAGGGGATCAACGCCTGGATCACTCTCACCGAGGCCGACGCGACCCTTCTGCCGCCAGAATTCGCTGCCATGGACACGAGTCCCGAACGCTGGGACACGGCCGACGTGGTGCGCATCCGCAGCCACGGCCTGGTACGCAACGTGCTGTCCGAAGTCGCCCGCGCCGGCGTTCTGGCGGCCACCGATCTCGAAACCGATCTCGCCCGCCGCTCCATCGAGCCGCCACATACCATCGTCATCCCAGAAGGCCTCGACCCCGCCTGCGTGCCGCCCGACGTGCTCGATGTTTTTCGCCTGGCCACCGCCGCGCCGGATTTCAGCCCGGAGCGCCTCGCCGCTCCGTTGGACGAGGCATGGCGCTGGACCCAGGTCACGGACCAGGGCGACGTGTATCTGCAAGGCTCCAACAACTGGGCGGTGGCCAGCACCCACACCGACACCGGCCGCGCCATCCTGGCGTCCGATCCGCACCGCGCCCACGCTTTGCCCTCGCTGCGCAGCGTGGTGCATCTGTCCGCCCCTGGCCTCGACGTCATCGGCGCCGGCGAGCCGGCTTTGCCCGGCGTCTCGATCGGCCATAACGGCCACGCCGCCTTTAGCCTGACGATTTTCCCGATGGATCAGGAGGATCTGTACGTCTACGAAACCCAGGGCGACCGCTACCGCTACGGTGATGGCTTCGAGGAAATGACCGTGCTCACCGAAACCATCGCCGTGCGCGGCTGCGCCGACCAGGAGGTGACGCTCAAATTCACCCGCCACGGCCCGGTGGTGTGCGAAACCCCCGCCCACGCCTTCGCGGTGCGCAGCGTGTGGTCCGAGCCCGGCGCCTCTGCCTATTTCGCATCGCTGGCCTATATCGGTGCGAAATCGGTGGACGCGTTCGCTGAGGCGCTCAGCCATTGGTCCACGCCTTCGGTGAACCAGCTTTACGCCGATGTCAGCGGCCGCGTGGCGTGGTTCGCCGCCGGCAAGTCACCAATACGGCCGAACTGGGACGGGCTGCTGCCGGTGCCTGGCGACGGGCGCTACGAATGGAACGGCTTTTATCCGTTCAGCGCATTGCCGCAGACCATCGACCCCGCCAGCGGCTTCGTCGCCACCGCGAACGAGATGAACCTGCCGGAGGGATTTCCGTCCGACGTTGTAAAGCTCGGCTTCGAATGGTCCGAGCATTCCCGCAGCGTGCGCATCCACGACGTGCTCGGCGGGCAGGCATCCCACTCCCTGGCGCAGTCGATGGCGCTGCAGACCGACGATACCTCGATCCCCGCTCGGCGCCTGACCAAGCTGCTGGACGGTTTCAACTCGCCGGGCGCCACCTTGCTGGCGGGCTGGAACCACCGGCTGGAACGCGGTTCCCAGGCGGCGGCGCTGCATGAGGTCTGGTGGTCCAAGCATCTCAAGCCGGCGCTGCTCGACCTTCTGGTGCCCGATCCGGTGGCGCGCGCGTTGATGGTGCCGGGCGATCTTGAAACCCTGGTCGGCGTGCTTGAGGATGGCAATCGGCACGTGCCGGATGTCCGCTCGCTGCTCGCCACCACGCTGGATGCCGCCTATGCCGACTGCACCGTGCGCATGGGCAAGGATGCCAGCGCCTGGCAATGGGGCAGCCTGCATCACGGCGCCTTCCCGCATCCGCTGGGCCGTGTGGCCGACCTGCCCGGCGTGGATCGTCTTCCGAAAGGCGGCTCCGGCTCCACCGTGATGAACGCCGGCTACCGGCTGAGCGACTTCAAGGTGACGCACGGGGCGTCGTTTCGCATGGTCGTCGATGTCGGCAACTGGGACGAAAGCCGCTTCATCAACGCGCCCGGCCAGTCCGGCGACCCGCGCAGCCCGCATTATGCCGATCTGGCGCCACTCTGGGCGACCGGGGACTACGTGCCCATGCTCTATAGCGTGGCGGCGGTCGACGCGGCGACCATGCTGAAGATCCTGCTCAGTCCATGAACAGGCCGGGTCCGACCACGATCCGCAGGATCACGATGGCGGTGGCGAAGGTCACATAGATCGCCAGCGCCGCCAGCGCGATCCGGCGCGCATGCGGGCGAAGTATGTCGATGCGCGGTGGAACCAGGGCTGCCAGCAGCATCAGCGCGCTTGACATCTGCAGCCATTGCATGAGGTGCAACGGCCGCCCCTGTCAGCCGCGCGGCGTGTTGAGGTATTCGGCCATCACGTCGTCCGGCAGGCCATCGGCACGGATGCGGCCGTGATCCAGCCAGATTACCCGGGAACACCATTCGTGAATCACCGCAGGCATATGCGTCGACAGCACCAGGATCTCGGCGCCGCGCACCATGTCTTCCAGCCGCGCGCGTGCCTTTTCGAGGAAGTTGGCGTCGCCTGCCAGGAACCACTCGTCCATCAGCAGCACCTGCGGCCGGATGGCGGTGGCCAGCGCGAAGCCCAACCGGACCACCATGCCAGAGCTATAGATGCGCACCGGCAGATCAAGGAAATCCCCGAGATCGGCGAACGCGGCCACGTCGTCCGCCAGTTTCCGAATCTTGGCCGGGTTGAGCCCATGATACAGCCCGCGCAGGGTGATGTTCTCGCGGCCGGACAATTCCAGGTTCATGCCCAGATTGGGGTCAAGCAGCGCATTCAGGCTGCCCTCGATGCGCAGATGGCCGGATTGCGGCTCGTAGATGCCAGCCAGGATGCGCAGCAACGTGGTCTTGCCGGCGCCATTGCCGCCCACCAGGCCCAGACGGTCGCCGGCCTTGAGGTGAAAGCTGATGTCACGCAACGCGTGCACCGACACGCGCGCCCGACCGTCGCTGGCCATACGGCCGGCGACGCTGTTCAGCACCGTCTTCTTCAGGCTGCGGGCGTTGCCGTGATAAAGCGGGAAATCGAGGCTGACATTGTCGATCAGCAGTTCGGCGGTCATCGTCTCAGATCCAGAACGCGATACGGCCGCGCACGCGCGAAAACACCAGCCAGGCGGCCACGAAGATTATGCCCGAGCACAATCCTGCCGAAAGATACACCTGCATCGACGGCACGGTGCCCAGCAACGGCCC
>JAYTHH010000132.1:0-1687 GCA_043732745.1 Rhodospirillales bacterium | reverse complement strand
GCTCGGCGCGCAATCTGGCTGGGTCGGCGGTCAGGGTCTGGAGCAGATTCCAACCCTGCTTTCTTGCCGTTGAGAGGACGGATCGGATGGTGGCGAAGTCTGCCGCGCCGTCCTCGGAGCGAAACCCGCCGGAGATTTTCTGGCGCAGTTTCATCATCCGACCATCTTGCTCGGCCAGATTGTTGGTGAACGGCACGGTTGGATCGGACAGAAAGCGCAACACGTCGGACTTGCGGGTCGAGAGCCGCAGTAGCAGATTGTGCCCGACGCGTCGTGGCTGCCGGCCACGCCGGTGGGCTTTCGCCGCGGCTGAGATCAGCGTCGGCTGGGCCTCATGGAACGCCAAGCCGGCCGCGAGAATGGCATCGTAGCGTCGCTCGCACAGCCCGATGAGGCGGGGTGGCAACGTTACGCCCCGCTCGCGCGCGAGATTGGCCGCATGACAGGCCCGGCGCAGCACCTGCTGCATTTTTCGCGCCCAGTCTTCCTTCTCGATCTCGATCAGAGCCTTCAGTTCCCGCAGATGATGCGCATTGCACAACGCGTGCAAAACGCCCTGCAAGGTGTAGTACGGCTTCCAATGGTCGTGCACGATGATGCCCGTCAGATTTTCCGGCAGGCTGCCGCGCTTTTGCGAGATGCGGTAGAACGTCAGCAGGACGGTCGAGGCGATATGCAGCCATTGCGTCTTGCCGCCGATCCGAAATCCGGTCTCGTCGAGATGCTTGACCGGCGCGGCCGCCACGCAATCGCGCACGGTGGTGGCGAAATCCTGGAGGCGCGCGGCGCAGCTCCGGCTCATGCCGGCGATGGTGGCCGTCACCAGGGCCACGCCGAACAGATCGGCCATCAGGGCTGCCAGACGCTTCTCGGGCAGCAGCTGATAATGCAGGAGATACAGCACGAAGGCCGTGATCCGTGCGCCGTATTGCACCGGCGCGCTGACGCCGTCGGGAAACGCTGCGCGCGTTTGCAGGCCGCAGGCCGGACACCGGCAGTGATGGGCGCGATGCTCGGTCACGACCAAGGGCTGGGGTTCGGGCAGATCGAAGACCTGGCGAGAGGTGTGGCCGTTGGCATCGGCCTCGCTCAGGGCCGCGCTGCAGCCCTTGCAGGTGCTCGGGAAATGATCGACCGTGACATCGGGCGTCTCGGTGCGGCTCAGCGTCTTGCCGGGATGCCCCGGCTGCCCGCCGGGCTTTTTGCCCGATCGCTCGCGCAGGCTGCTGACGCGGGCGGGCTTCTTCTTCAGCCCATCACTCGATGGCGGCTTGCCGCTGTTGGAGCTGTTCAACCCGAGCTGGCGTTCCAATTCAGCGATCCGTTGCCGCAACTCCAGGTTCGCGGCTTGCAGCGCGGCAATGATCGCTTCCGGCGAAACCGGTGCGGAAGTCTCGTGCGAATCAGGAGGCGGCTCGGACATGGAGAGCTTGACTCATGTCCGGACTCACAGGTCAAGCTTCGTGCAGGGTACGGCTACCTGGGCAGTTACAGAATTTGTTGATGCCTGCCTTCACAAGACCGTCCATCAACAGGTTCTCGATGATGTAGACGCCCGCGTCCGCGAGGCAATGCTGGTGCACCGGCATCAATGCTTCCGGGTGGTTGGTACCAGGGAGCACTTCGAGCGCCATATTGTCGGCCCCGATCGCGACGACATCTTGCGCTGTCAACCATTTCGCGGCGT
>JAYTHH010000131.1:0-5888 GCA_043732745.1 Rhodospirillales bacterium | reverse complement strand
TGACAGACAAAGATAGCCCATTCATCAAAACGGCAGACGCACCTACCGCGTCAGCGATTTAGTTTAATCCCCAGAGAGTCACAAAGTCAGGGACTTGGTATAACTCTCTCGGGCAAAGCCGCCTGTTTCACAATTGCCCGATCGCTGAGATCGTTCCCCGCCGTCGCCGACAATCGCAGCTCTGCGGAATTTTAGCCCCGGGAGTTCGCCGACCGCAGCCGCTGCGCATAGACGTTGATGACAAGGGCAAGCAACAGGATGACACCACGAATGAGGATCTTCAGAAAACTGTCGATCCGCACATGGTCAAGCCCATTGTTCAGCACGCCCAGCACCAGCAGGCCCACGATGGTGTTGCCAATGCCGCCCTGCCCGCCGAACAGGCTGGTCCCGCCAACAACGACGGCCGAGATGGAATCGAGCAGATAATTGTCGAACTCGTCCTGCTGGGCACTGCCGAAATGCGCCACACCCAGCATTCCGGCCAGGCCGGCGCAGACGGCCGAGATCAACAGCACGGCGGCCAGCACAAGGCGCACGTTCACGCCAGAATACTCGGCCGCCTCCCTGTTGCCTCCAACCATGTAGATCGTGCGGCCGAAGATCGTGTATTGAAGCACGATATGGCCGAGCAAAAGAACGATTGCCGCCACCACGACGATCCAGGGCACTGGCCCGATTGACCCTGCCCCCAACGTGGCGATCACATCTGGTACGTTGTAGGCGATCTGCCCGCGAACGAGCATGGCACCAATCCCTGATCCGATTTGCAGCATCGCCAAAGTCATGATGAATGATGGTATGCCGATCACCGTGACCCCAAACGCCGTAACGGCGCCCAGCGCCAGGCTGCCCAGTACCGCCAGCCCGATCGCCAATCCGCCTGGCAATGGAATATTCGCGATGTTCACGCTGCTGTCCTGCAGCGTGAAAAATGCCACCAGAATGCCCACGGCGTTGGCAACGCTTGCAACGCTCAGGTCAATTTCGCCACAAAGGATAACGAAGGTAAGGCCCACTGCGATAATGCCAGTGACCGACACCTGGCGCAAAATATTGGCGACGTTGTCCCACGTGGTGAACGAGGGGCTCGCGATGCTGAACAGTGCAATCAGCACCATCAATGTGACGAACGGGGCGATGTTGCGAAGCCGGCTTCGCAACCACACCAGGGTGCTGGGCGTATCCGTGGGCTTCATTGCGGCATTGAATAGGGTCATGGATAGAATATCCTTAAGCGACAGCCAGCAATCGATCCTTGCTGACCGTTTCGGCGGCAAACTCATGAACGATTGTGCCGCGCTTCATTACCAGGATGCGGTCGGCCAGTGAGAGGATCGTCTCCGGCTCAGTCGAGATGACCACGACCGCGATGCCTTTTGCCCGAAGGTCCCTCACGATCGTGAGCACGTCATCCTTGGCACCAACATCCATCCCGCGTGTCGGCTCGCTGAGCACGAGCACTTGTGGCAGGTGGGTCAGCCACTTCGCCAGTGCTACCTTCTGCTGGTTGCCGCCGGACAGCGTGCCAAGCTGCCGGTCCACCGAAGCCGGACGGATTTGCAGGTGTTTTACATGGCCGGCTGCAATTACCCGCTCCCGAGCGGGCCGTAGCCACAACCTGGAGATGCGACCGAGGATGGTGATCGACATGTTTTTGTAGATTGGCTCCTGGGCGAACAACATGCTTCGCCGACTTTCCGGCAGGAAGGCGATTCCCGCCCTCCGGGCTTGCGCGGTATTGCGCAAGCGGAGAGATCGACCCTTCAATACCATTTGTCCCGATCGCAGAATGGTCTTCCCAAACAGGGAGCGCGCCAACTCCAGCTGCCCGGATCCCATGAAGCCATAGATTCCCAATACCTCGCCGGCGCGAGCCTGCAACGAGACGTCGTGAAAGCCGGGGCCCGAGATGCCTCGCGTCTCCAGCACGACGGGGGCGGATCGCCGGTTCTCGAGCGCGATCTCGCCGAGGTAGCTTTCCTCCAGGGCCTCATGTCCTGTCCCAATCATGCGGTCGATGATCCAGGCTTTGTCAACGAAAGCCGCCGCGGCAGTCTCGACGCTGCGCCCATTGCGAAAGATCGTAATTCGGTCAGACACGCGCAGGATATCATCGAGGAAGTGCGAGATGAACACGATGCTGCGACCACCCTGGCGCACGCGACGCAGCAGTCCGAACAAAACCTCGACTTCCGGCGGCGACAGAGCCGAGGTCGGCTCGTCCAGGATAATGATGCGAGCCCCGGACGACAGCACGCGCGCAATCTCGACCAGTTGCTGCAAACCGAGCGGTAGGCCTCCGATCGTGGCCATTGGATCAACGTCGATCCCAAGCGTTTTCAAGTGATCGGAGGCCTGGCGCGTCATCGTGACCCAGTCGATCAGGCCGAGCCGCGTGGTCGGCAGCGCGCCGAGCATGACGTTCTCGGCCACCGACAGGTCGGGCACGTTGCTCAGTTCCTGGTGAACCATGCCGATCCCGGCCGCATGGGCAGAGCGGGTCGAATGATGCCGAACCGGCTTGCCCGCGATGCACATGGTGCCTTGGTAGTCCGTGTATACGCCGGCAATAATCTTCATCAGCGTGCTTTTGCCAGCACCGTTCTCGCCGACGAGGCCGTGAATCTCACCGGGCTCAAGTGTGAAATCCACGTCCTGGAGAGCCACCACGCCTCCGAACGACTTGTTGATGCCTTTGAGTGCAAGCAACGACACTGGGATTGGCACCGCGGTTAGATCAGGAAGTGGCTTTCCATCCAGGCCATCCCCGGAGCATTGGCCTTGGTGACAACCGGGCCATCGGTGATAATACTTTTTGGAATCATGCCGGCGCCTGTCCCGGCTTTCTCGCCCGAGACGACCGCGGCGACGCCCGCGAGGACTGCACCACCATGAATACGGCCCGATGGATTGCGCACTGTCGCATGCATGCGGCCGTCACTGACGGCGGCCAAGGCGGGTGGCATCGCATCACAGCCTCCGATCAGAATGCCAGTCCGTCCACGGGCCTTCATCACGTTGTAGGCAGCCAGCGCCATATCATCATTATGGAAATAGGCAGCATCGATCTTTGGATATTTCGTCAGCAAAGTGTCCCACAGCCGGGAGACTTTCGCCACATCCCAGTCACCAGGCGTTGTATCGACGACCTCGATCCCCGGATTCTTCTTGATCACCGATTCAAAGCCGCGCGCCCGCCCCTGCGCGCCGGTATGGCCGAGTGCTCCCTGGGTCATGGTGACAATACCCTTGCCGCCTATCGCATCGACCAGGGCCTGGGTGACGGATGCTCCCATGAACTCGTTGTCGGGTGCCAGGAAGCTGTGAACGGCAATGCTATCAAGAGGCGCGATCAGGGTATCCATGTCGATAACCGGCGTGCCTGCATCGATCATCTTCTTGACCGGCGCTGTTAAAGTACCGATGCCAAATGCCTGAATGGCCACGAAGTCCCACTTCTGGCTCGACATGTTTTCGACGGCGCTGCGCTGTTTCGTGGCGTTGAGTTCGCCGTCAAACCACGTCACCTCAACGTTGAACATTCGTCCCCAGTATTCGGCGGCCTGCTTGCCCTGTGCGCACCAAGTCGCCTGCAGACCGGCGTTCGAGAATGCAGCCTTCAGTGGCCTTTCGGATCGCCCCGTTTCGCGTGCCATCGACTGTGCCTGTGCTGCGTTGATGCCAAATCCACCAAGCAGACCGGCCAGCATCGTACCCCCTGCCGCTTGGACGAAATCCCGCCGGTTCGCACTCGAGTTGTTCGCGTCGATGATAGAATGGGCCATTGGTTCCCCCTGCGTCGCGGGCTCTTCTTGGGCCGGCTTAGCTCGATGATAATCTGTCCCGGCGCTCACAGACGTCAAGCGTGTAGTGAAATGCCGATCAAATTATCCACCTGCATCATCAATTTTGTCCAATACCAACCGCCCTAGACACTGACCTTCGCCCAGCTGCGGGTCCCGATTGATCGGATACGGTCGGGATCGGCGATGAGCCAGCTTCACGCAGTTTTACAGGCTTCAACAATCTCCTCGTAGCTGTCCCATACGGTTGAGCAGAGCTTGTTCTGCCGGAGATAATCCCAGACATCCTCCATCGGGTTTAGCTCCGGGCTGTAGGAACCAAATCTCTACCGGCCTGCCGGTGGCCGTGCCGAGCAGGACTTCCTTCAACAAGGAACCGAAGTTTTTTTAAAAGCCTCCTCGGCCGCCGGGTCCTTCTTCGGGTGCACCGGCAGTGGCTGCAGCCGGGTCAGACGCAGTCGGCGAGGCCATTTTCCAATGGTGCGCTCCGCTAAAGTGATACCAAAACGGCGCGTAACCTCGTCGCGCAGGTAGACGCGACGACACCGTGCGACCTTATGGATTGTGGGGTCGGGACCCGAAATCACCAGAGCGCGCAGCGCCTGCATCTGCGCGTCGCTCAGCTTGGTTGCCGGGCCTGGCACCGCGCGCGACACCAGGCCGTCCGCATCCAACTCGTTATAGCGCAACACCCAATCCTGCAGGGTTTGCCGATCCATCCCCGCCTGGTGGGCCGCGTCCTCGCAATGTTATTTGACGTACTGACGCCAATTGTGGGCTTCGCGAAACCCGAGGACCTCGCGGGCCTTGCGGTTAGAAAGCGGCGCCTCGAACTCGCCCATCGCGCGAGTGATCTTGACGTTCGGACATCCGTTTTCAAGAAACTCGCGTGTCGGAGTGTTAAGCGTGATAGTGTCGTTGACCGCATTGAATACCTG
This sequence comes from Rhodospirillales bacterium, assembly GCA_043732745.1. GTDB lineage: Bacteria > Pseudomonadota > Alphaproteobacteria > Acetobacterales > Acetobacteraceae > CAIQQQ01. Next base: position 1,144 of record JAYTHH010000131.1, on the reverse strand, counting down.
ATACCCAAGACCGTCTTTTTGCAGGCAGAGATGAACGATTTCTCCGAGGTCACGCGCGTCGATATAGCTCCAGGCGTTGCGCTTGCGGGACATTGGCTTGGCCTGGAACGCAGGAAACTTATCGTACTCATGCGGTTCGATGACGTTGCCAATGCGCAGCGCGTAAATGTCGGCACCATAACGCATCGCAAATGCCCGCGCGGTCTTTTCGTTGACGACCTTAGAGAGCCCGTAGGAATCCATTGGGTCGGAATCGTAATCCTCTTCAAGAGGAAAGCTATGATAGTCTTGGTCACCCTCGGCAAAGCAGACTCCGTAAGTGGTCTCGCTCGATGCGATGATGACTTTGCGAACGCCTAGTTTCATTGCTGCTTCGATGACGTTGTAGGTACTGACGACGTTGGCTGTGAACGTGACGTTGTCAGGTTCAATCATCACGCGTGGAATCGCTGCAAAATGCACGACTGCATCTGGGGCGCGCGGAACCTTGCCAGTCTCGTAACCCTCAAAGCCAAAATGCTGAGAGAGCGCATTAAAAGCCTGACCGCTGTCGGTAACATCTGCGATGAGCGTGTTGACCCCGGAAAGATCGAGCGGTTTCAAATCGACGTTAAGGATAGAGTACCCCTTTGAAAGAAGGTGCGGGACGGCGTGCCTGCCCGCCTTGCCGGTTCCGCCGGTGAATACGATCCGCTTAGACATAACGTGCTCCATTCGTTGTGACTGAAAATAGCAAGCGTGTCGGACGATGCGTTAGTCTTAATCCGTCGCGGCCTGCATCACGAGTTCCTGCAACGCGTCGGCTTCGGCGATTTCGCCCCTTTTTTGTATGATAATGCGCCAGCTTACGGCTGGGTATCTTGATAGAGATGCTAGCAGCCTGTCGGAGTAAGGTTGCGAGCTATTTCACGTGCCTGGGGTAATCGTGTGTTGCTGGGTGGCGCTGGGACAGTTTCTCGCGGTCGAACTTGCCGACTGAGGAGTAGGTGGCCAAAATGGCGCCGCGGCGACGTGCGGCGGTGCCATTTTGGCCCAACTGGCGCGCTTATACCAATCCCGGAAGAGTCTGACTCTCTGGGGATTCCCATCTTGCTTGAACTCTGATTCGATACCGCCGGGTTGCGATTCGCAGGCAGGAGTGGGG